>NZ_VTDU01000009.1:0-108725 GCF_035615615.1 Acinetobacter sp. MD2(2019)
ACTTCCATTTGTAGAACGTTGCCGTACTCATACCGTGTTCACGACAAAGATTCGGTACAGGCGTGCCAGATTCAGCTTGTTTTAAAATACTCATGATTAAACTGTCTGAATATTTTGATGTTTTCATAGAAAATCTCCTTGGACAAAGGTTAATCGATTTTCTACTTTTAAACTCGCTTAATTTGCGGGAGCATTACCAGTAGATTTGCATTTCAATTTTCTCTCGCTCGTAATCATTTTTAATTTTTCTAATTTCAGATAGATTATCTTTCATGACCTTATTAGAATGTTCTTTATCTCTAAAATTTAGGTTCTGAATTATATCTTTATATTTTTTAATAATGACTTGATCTTCTATAGAAAGATTCTGACTTTCCTTATTACTTTGAGTAGCCTTTACTTCACCATCACTAGAATCCAGTTTATTAGATGAAGAAGCCGTATTTCCAAGTATCAACAAGATGGCTATGGTCTTAAAAAAATATTTCATTTAGTTTCTCTAGTTGCTGACTTCAAAGTAAAAGTATGGGTTGTAAAGCTAGGAATCGGTGTAACTATTCCCATATCGGCTTTTTTTACAGCGGTTTTGGAACAAATTGCCAACAAAAATGGTTAATAAGTGAGCGTTTTTGAGATTTTACTAACTTCAAAAGAGCTTCATTTTTAAAACTATTCGCAATTTCTGCGGATAAAAGTGTGGGTAAAAAAGAACAACTGTAAGCTAAATCACACATATTCACAGCTAATGAAGCTTACTGGAAAGTACTTTTATTTATCGTCAATGGAAACGATAAATTTATCTGTTTTATGAATATCTCCTAGCATCGCAGAAAAGATACCTTGACATTGCAAGTTAATCTCTTTTACATTATTAATGTTTTTAGGATTACATATACCCTTGTCATTATTTTCACAATAACTTACTATAAAATCTATTCTATTATTTTGAAGCTCCTTAACATAACCATATAAGAGTTGACTCTTGTTGTTAACATCTTTGCAATCCATTTTTTTTGAAGATAATTCTTTAATTTCATTTAAATCATTTTTATTAAAATACATAGAAAAATTCAATACATTATTATTTTTATAAATATTATCTATTTTAGAAAAAGAGATATGTTTAGTACAACCAGTTAATAAAATTGCGCCAATTAATACCAAATATTTTTTCATTAGACCACCTTCTTTAACTCATATAGAAGAATATCTGCCTCAGATATATGATGTGTGCTGAATTAGCAGGAGACTTTCACTTGGGAGATTTTAGGCAGCCAACTTGCAAAAGTCCTCTGCCATTTGATTTGGTGTCTTAAAATCCAGTCCTTTTTGAATTTGAACCGTACCGAGTTTATCGGAGACAGTTTATCTAAGTTAGGCCACCTGACCTAACGGATTCATCTTAGCATAGTACGTCGTTTCATATTCAAATGGTGATACATATCCAATTGCACTATGTAGCCGTTTTTTATTAAACCAATCGACCCAATTCAATGTTGCTAGTTCAACATCAGATAGACCTGTCCAATCAGATTTCAAATATTCAATCACCTCCATTTTGTATAAACCATTCACTGTTTCAGCCAAAGCATTATCGTATGAATCACCTGTAGTACCAACAGAGGCTTTTACATTCGCTGCTTCTAGGCGATTGGTATAGCGAATCGACAAATATTGCACGCCTCTATCGGAATGATGAATCACATTCTTTGGCATACCTCGATCATGTAATGCTTGCTCCAGTGCATCGAGGACCATATCTGTATTCATACGTGTTGACACTTTCCAACCTACGATTGCTCGTGAAAAAACATCAATAATAAATGCCGTATAGACCCAGCCTGAATGGGTCTGAATATAGGTAAAGTCAGCGACCCACAGGTTATTAGGATGTTGTGCTGTAAAATCATGTTTAACTAAGTCATCTGCACGTTTTTGATCATCACGGCTACGTGTAGTTTGCTTATTCTTACCACGCCATACACCTTGTATATCAAGCTGTTGCATTAATCTAGCAATACGGCAACGAGCAATGGCATAGCCTTCTTTCTTCAATTGCTCCCAAACTTTACGAACGCCATAACGACCCGAGCTATCACGCCATATTCGTTTAATTTCTTCTGCATAATGTTCATCATGCAAAACTCGTTTAGAACGTTTATCGGGATGATCATTGAGGTATAAATGCCGATAGTACGTTGAAGGAGTGATTGGTAATATTTTGCAAATACCTTCAACGCTATACCGAATTTTATTGTTGTGAATGAAATCGACCATTATTTGCGTGGGCGGTCGAGCTCCGCCTGGGCGAAAAAAGCGGCTGCTTTACGCAGGATTTCATTTGCTCGTTGTAGTTCTTTATTTTCACGCTCAAGTTTTTTGATGCGTTCTTGATCAGACATCTGTTGAACTTTGGCAGGATTTTGGAGATCAAGATGCTTCTGATACCAAACACGTAATGTTTCAGGTGTACAGCCAATTTTAGGAGCAATAGCAGTGATTGTAGCCCAAGTTGAAGGATAATCTTTTTCGGATTCTAGAACTAAGCGAACAGCTCGTTCTTTGATTTCAGGAGTGTAGTTTGGTTTTTTCATCGGAGTAGTTTCTCAGGAAAAGTGGTCTCTGACAAACTCGGTACGATTCAATGCTCGGTGGTCTGGGTAAATTGATTGCCCCACCATCTCAAAAAGTTATTTTTCAGCGTAAGCTTGTACCTCTTCAAGAATATCAAAGCATGATGATTCCGATTACTGCAAGTGTTGGTATCGTAGGTGCATTTATTTGTGCAACAGTGGTTTTAGCAGGGGCAGTTGGAGGTACAGTTGCTACAGCAGGAGCAATTGGAGCAAGTGAAGCAGTTGGGGGGGGCTTACTGATTACAGGCTTTGCAACTTTGGCACATTCATAAAATAAGGAAAAGACCATCATGATCAACAGCTATGCAGATTTAGAGCCTTATTTAAAGGATTTTCAGTGGTTGGAGCATAAAAAAGACCAACCATCTTTATTTATTACAGGTGCTGAATTTCAGGCACATTTTTTATATTTTTCAGGACATACCCCTGAAAAACGTCAAGCTTTAGCTGAGTGTATCGAAGCATTTAATCAACATTATGCCGAACATTTCACATGGGGAGCTTATGTCAATGAAAAAGGAAAGGGAAAATATTACGATATTTCCGAAATGCCAAATATTCAAGAAGCTGTTGCTAAGCACACCCATCCCGATGATCAAATTGAATGGTATTGTGCCTCTGGTGAACGTGATGAAGCACCTGAATATATGATTAATGCTTTTACCAATCGAGGTTGGGAAGGACATATATTGGAAAGTTCATCTTTGATTTTTCATGTTCCTAATCAAATAATATTCGATGAAAAACAAAAAAAAATCCTTATGGGATTAATTCAAATGTGTATTGATAAACTCGGCGTATATCATGCTACAGCAGGATTTCAAGGAGTTTTGCCTTATAAACCTATCGGTGTTGGTGATTACTCGTTAGCTCAAGGTGAACGCTTTTGGGGAATCTATCAAGGCGCAAGTATAAGAGAAAGGGGGAGGATTCGGGATGGAATTAAAAGTATCGATTGGTTAACCTACATTAGTAACACTTTAGTACAGCGAATTTGTGAGGTTAAAACATTTCCTAAATATTGTGAGCATTTCAAGTTGAAGCCACAGCAACAGGCAGAAGGTTTTTTATTTCAACTCGAGAAGTTTCCTCAATTGTTACCAAGCAATCAGCCTGTTTTAGACAGTTATTACAATCTAAATAAAGCACTGCGTCCGTTAAGAAATGGCGCATATTGGTCAATTAGTTGGGACGTTGGAAATAATTATAAAGTTCTAGATGTTGAAGCCAGTCGTAAATGGATTCGTCGTTTGGACGCACCAGATATTTTTCCTGATCGTGGACATTATCAAGAGCATAAACCTCAAAAAAATAATATTTACTTAGAATCTGGGCGACCTTGTGAAATTGATGGTATCTATCGTTATGACGAACAGCTAGATTTAGATGGTCAGCCAATGTATGTAGGTTATGATAACCGTGATAACTATGAGCAAAACAATGCCGATGATTACCGCCAGCAAGTTATTTTGCTTAAAGGTGATATAGCACCTCGTTTTTTAGAGTGTTATGACCATATGGTTTTAAAGCAAGCTAAAAAGATTAAGTGGCATTTAGTCAGTGAGATTATTAGGTCTGATTCATAATCATAAGTAAGGGGGAATTCTTCTTACAGGAAAAGGCATCGCATCAGGCGAGGCTTTAGGGGAAGCTGCAACTTCTCTAAAAAGCTTGAGAATCATTTCAAAGCCTTTGATTTAGTCTTTTTTTACATCAATAATGGATTCGTTTAATGCCAGCATACTTTTTGAAACACTACCGTTTTTTTAACTATGCAACACAACCTCGATTTATTTGAGCAAGATCCGACAGAAAATTATTTACCATTTGATGGTACTGTAGAATATTTGCCACACTTTTTGACGCCTACAGCTGCCAATCAATTTTTTGAGGTTTTATTGCAACAGGTCTCATGGCAGCGTGATGAAGTATTTGTTGCAGGTAAATACATTCAAACCTCCAGAAAAATTGCATGGTATGCCGATCAAGCATTTTCTTATCATTATTCAGGCACAACCAAATATGCAAAGCCTTGGTTGCCTGAACTTTTCATCCTTAAACAGAAAATAGAGCAGGCAACAGGTGAACAATTTAATACCTGTTTATTAAATTTATATCATACAGGGGCAGAAGGATTAGGATGGCATAGCGATTCTGAGCCAGAAATAAGCCCTTCATCGGCGATTGCATCACTCAGCCTAGGGGTGGTACGTAAATTCGTCTTTAAGCATAGACAGCGAGCGTTTAAGGTGCAACTGCAACTTGAGTCTGGAAGCCTGTTACTGATGAAGGATCAAACTCAACAGTATTGGCAGCATAGCTTGCCTAAAATGCGCAATGTAGAGCAGGCGAGAATGAATTTAACGTTTCGTAAAATGCGAGATGAATAGGCTAAAAAAATAAAGCCACAAAAAGTGGCTCGTCAAATACAGTTGTTACATAGGAGTATTCTGATTAAGAATTAGGTCCGTCTACACGCTCGATGCTGACTTTGGCTGTACCAGAGTTAGTTAAGCCAATTTGTTTTGCAGCGGCGAAAGATAAATCAAGAACACGGTTACCGTGGAAAGGACCACGATCATTTACTTTAACAACGACACTACGGCCGTTATCTTTATTGGTCACACGAATATAACAATTTAACGGTAAGCTACGATGAGCAGCAGTTAAAGCGTTCATATCGAAAGTGTCACCACTTGCTGTCTTACGACCATGAAACTGACGACCGTACCAAGAGGCAATCCCTGTTTGGCTAAAACGACGTACAGTGTTTGACGCGACAGTATTTAATCTATCGATTACAGAAGGTTCATCTTCAGGGACTTCAACTTTAGCAGCCAAAGTTTGGCGACGGATGGTGTCACCTGAACGTTCGGTAATCGATAGACCATTTAACGTTGACAGACGGTTCGTCTGTTTTACATCTTTATTAATAACACGAGCAGCAAGACCAGAACTATCATTGTCGCTATTAAACGATGATGATTGAACCATATCTGCTTGTACCTGCGACAATGACAAACCAAGTGTAATTGCGAGCAGGGATTTTATGGGATATTGCATGAATAATCTCCTAAGACATTCGCTTGCATTCAATATAAATGCTTGAAAAGCAAGAGAAGCTGTCTAAAAATTGACTTGTTCAACTGCATTTGACGGATAGGATAATATTCATGTTGGTCTAAAAGTGTCTAGTCTTTATTGGCAAATAGTTACAAAAACAACAAAAATAGACAGAGTTTTGGTTAAAAAATAGACAAAATTGTAACATTTGATGAATTTTGCCTATTTTTAGTCCATTTAAAGCAAAAAAAAGCTTGCTTATTTAAAATTTTTGTAAATTTGACTTATCTTTCTGTGATTTCAGTGCCCAATAACCATACTGCCGTTGCGTACATTCTGCTTTTGTTATAAGTCGTGATCACTTGAAAATTAGGATAAGTGATGTAGTAAATTGGTGCATTATAATCTTGCAATTGAATGACATTTACAGGGTCAAATTCGTCTATTTTTACAATAGGATTGAGCGGAGTAATGCCTTTTTGTTGCAGCACGGCATAAGGGGTTGGCTGATTCAAATCCTTGGCAATGACTTCATCTGGCGTGGTGCCTGTATAGCGCGCCAAAAAGCCAATCGGTTGATTTCTTTGCCAACCTTGCTGAGCCAAATAATTGGCAATCGAACCAATCGCATCGACCGGTGAGTTACGTAAGTCGATATGACCATTGTTGTCGTAATCGACACCGTATTTACCAATATTACTTGGCATGAATTGTGGATAGCCAATTGCCCCTGCATAAGAACCTGTAATGCTGGTTATTGGATATCCTTCTTTATATGCCCATGCAATCAGTGCTGCAAGTTCATCTGCAAAGTAATCTGCGCGGCGTGGATAATTAAATGCAAGGGTAGCCAGTGCATCGCGCGTCATAATATTGCCACGATTACTGCCAAAGCCAGTTTCTACGCCTAGAATGCCTAAAATAATGGCTTGTGGAACGCCAAATTGTTGTTCGGCGCGGTTAAGCTCATCTGCATATTTGTTGCGAAAATTCACGCCACGTTGAATGGTACCTTCGGTTAAGAACATTTCGCGGTAGCTGTACCACGGTTTGCTTTCGCCGGGGCGTTGCATAATTTGTAAAATGTTGGGTCTGTTTTTCGCACCAAGCATGGCTTGATCCACTTGCGCTGCACTTAAGTTGTAGCGCTGCATGGTTTTAAGCTTAAAGCTTTCATAGCTTGGAGCATTAATAAATTCATTGGCCTGACAAAATGAAGTTGTAAAAACAGCACTGCTAGACAATGCAAAAATACCAAATGTTTTATTTAATTTTTTTCGCCACATAATTAAAATCCCGTTAGCGATGGGTGTGAATGGACATAACAATACCAAAAGAAGTCATGAGTGTAATAATGGCTGTTCCTCCATAACTCATAAACGGCAGTGGAACACCGACTACAGGTAAAATACCACTAACCATTCCTGCATTAACGAAAACATATACAAAAAACGACAAACCATATGCACTTGCAAGTAAGCGGCCATAGTTATGGAAAGATTGCATGCCAATTTGGAAGGTACGGCAAATGATTGCAAAATACAGCAAAACCAGCAGAATGACGCCAATTAAACCAAATTCTTCTGAATAGGCGGCAATAATAAAGTCGGTATGTCCTTCCGGTAAAAAATGCAGATGCGACTGTGTGCCTTGTAAGAAGCCTTTACCTGAAAAACCACCCGAACCAATGGCCGTTTTAGATTGAATAATGTTCCATCCGGTACCCAAAGCATCAGCTTCCGGATTGAGCAACGTCAATACGCGTTGACGTTGGTAGTCGTGGAGTAAAAATTCCCATGCCACAGGAATAAACACGCCAGCGCCAGCAATGGCTGCAAGAATAAGTTTCCAAGATAGTCCGCTTAAAAACAGTACAAAGATACCACTGCCGAGGACCAATAATGAAGTTCCTAAATCGGGTTGTTCAGCAATTAACACAAATGGAATAACAATGAGAACGAGGGTAATCAGCACTGTTTTTAAACTAGGCGGCAACGGTTTACGCGTTAAAAACCATGCGGTCATCATGGGCATGCCCAGTTTCATAAATTCACTGGGTTGTACACTGCCAATACCCGGTACGCTCAGCCAACGTTGAGCACCCATGCGAATTTCGCCGAACGCCTTGACTCCGACTAAGCAGATCACGCCAAACAAATAGAAATACGGTGAAAATGATTGGAATACTTTGGGCGGAATTTGGGCAATGGTTGCCATAACAACAAAGCCAATCCCAAAACTAATGGCTTGTTTCGTCACCATTCCCACGTCTTGTGCAGACGCACTATACAGCACCACTAAGCCTAACATGGCGTTCAGAATAAGAAATGAACACAACCATGGGTCAATGTGTAGGCGCTGCCATCGAGAAGGCTGCATTGCCGTGCTTAATCCATCGCGTGGCGCTTGGCGTAAAAATTTATATTGGGAACTTGGTGGCATAACAAGAAAAAGCAAGTGATTATCAGCATATGAATGCTAACATAATGTCATCACAAGGTAATGTATTATCTATTTTTTGCAATAAAAAACCTAGCCTAAGCTAGGTTTTCGATGAGTGGCTGCTGCTATTGAAAAAATAATTCATCATGATGCTGAGCCAAGACTTTTAGTTCATCTTTAGTTAGATGAACAAAGACTTTATCGATGGCGATATGCACGGCTTTAATTACGGCCGAACAGCCAATATCTGCAGCTTTTCGTTTAATCATGCCAAGATCTAAAGTACGATGAAAATCATGCATAAAGTGATTGACCGTAGCTTCTGCAAAAACTTTATAATTTTCTGCAAAGGCATGAATATCAATACGTTCACCGGATTGAATTTGCTGAAAATAATGCTTTAGGTTGGTCACTAATCTTGGGTCTAATGTTTCACCCATACGCAATTGACCTTGGGGGTCTTGAAATAGACTTTGCTCGGAAAAAGCAATCGATTGTTGCACAACGTCATTGCTGGCTTTACTTAACAGTTGTTTGAGTAAAACCGCCACGCTAGATTTAACAAAGCTTGCCAGTTTCTCTGCGGTTTCTTTTTTCTCACTTGGCGGAAAATGTCTGACCACGTTGGTTAAAATCGCATCGATAATTTCTTCATTGACGTGTAAGGCAATCTCATCTCGCAATGGATAAAGGGGAGATTTTGCATTTTTTTGGGCTATAGAAGTCTGAACTTTTTGCAATAAGTTCTCAGAAGGGATAAAACCAAAAAAAGCCATAACGATTCCTTTATTTGTGTGTCAATTATTGTCGTGCTAAGCGAACTGGCGCGCTAGGCAGCCAATCGAGGTCTGAAACGCGGCAAGGATTAATATCTAAACCACCTCGGCGGGTGTAAGCTGCGTAAACCATCAGTTTCTCGGGCTGCAAAATTTGCCAAATATCGGCAAAAATCTGTTCAACACATTGTTCGTGAAAACCATTGTGTTGTCGATACGAAATAATATACGCCAATAAACTCTCTAAACATGGTTTTTTACCATGGTAGCGAATAAAAAGGGTTCCCCAGTCTGGCTGTCCAGTTACAGGGCAGTTACTACGAAGGAGATTCGAATAGAACTGTTCTTCAATAATAGGCGCGTCTGCATCAAGTTTGAGTAAACTGGCATCGGGATGCTCAGAAAGCGTGCTGGGTTGTTGTTGGTCTAAACAGATTCCCTGTGGTTCAGACACCGACAAATGGTTCGCATCAATTAAGCTTAATGTGACTTTCGCTTCCGCGGCTTTAGATAAATCTTTTTCAACCGTTTCAATAAGCTGTTCTGTTGATGCAAAACGGGTGAAATTTAAGCTGTTAAAGTAAAGCTTCAGCGATTTCGATTCAATTAAATTGGGCGATGTGGCAGGCAAGGTTAAACGACCAATGGCAACTTGGGGTAATCCATAGCTATTTAACCAAGATAACTCAAAGACATGCCACCAATCTTGACCTTGTACAACACCAGCAACATCACTATATGCACTACGTGATGGCGCACGTTGAATTGGAAATAAAATGTCTGGTTGGTATTCAGTTGGGTAAGCGGTATCCTTACCCAATAACGATTTTTCTACGCTCATTCACGGATTCCTGAACCACGTGCCAATAAATAGTATGCAAAACTATAAAAAACGACACAAAATAAACTAATAATAATGAGAGAAAGGCTCACATTAATATCGCTATGACCCAAAATGCCGTAACGGAAGGCATTGACCATATAAACAATCGGGTTAAGCAGCGATAGTTTTTGCCAAAAAGGGCTTAACGAACTAATGGCATAGAATACACCACCTAAATAAGTCAGTGGAGTTAAAACGAAGGTTGGAATAATTGAAATATCATCAAATGAGCGGGCATAAAAGGCATTAATAAAGCCTGCAATTGAAAATAATAAACTGGTAATAATGACGGTATAAACCGTTACAAAGAGGTTATTTAAATGCAAGTCAGTAAAAAATAGGCTGACTAAGGTTACAATAAAACCCACCAAAACACCGCGACAAACGCCACCAATCACATATCCCCATAAAACCAAACTTAACGGCGTAGGGCTGACCAGTAATTCTTCAATGCTGTGTTGAAATTTCGCGCTATAAAAGCTAGAACAAACATTGGCATAACTATTGGTGATGACCGACATCATGACCAAGCCGGGCACAATAAATTGAATGTAGCTAAAACCACCCATTTGACCAATGCGAGAACCGACCAAATTACCGAAAATAACAAAATATAAAGTCATGGTAATTGCAGGCGGAAGTAAGGTTTGTGGCCAAATTCTTAAAAATCTGCGGACTTCTTTTTGCACTAGCGTCCACAGTGCGATTTGCAATTGCGTCAAGTTCATGCGTTGGCTTCCTGTAGATTCTTTTCGACCATGCGCACAAACAGCTCTTCAAGGCGATTGGTTTTGTTACGCATACTTTGCACTTGAATATTTAGGCTTTCAAATAATTGAAAAATCTCATTTAAACTATGTGATTTATCCATTTTGACTTCTAAAGTCACCGGGTCAATTAAGTTTAATTGAATGCCAATTAATTCGATGTGAATCGGCTCAATTGGTTCTGCTAAATCGAAGATAAAAGATTCTTCATTGAGCTGGCTTAAAAACGCCTTCATGCTGGTGTCTTCTTTAATCACGCCATGATCAATAATTGCAATTTGGCGACACAGACTTTCAGCTTCTTCTAAATAATGCGTGGTGAGAATAATCGACGTGCCTTTTTGGTTAATTTCAACCAAAAAATCCCACATCGAACGTCTCAGTTCGATATCTACACCGGCGGTCGGTTCATCTAGAATGAGTAGTTTAGGTTCGTGCATCATAGCGCGTGCAATCATTAAACGGCGTTTCATACCGCCAGAAAGCATACGTGTTTGAGTATCACGTTTTGTCCATAAACCTAATTTTTCTAAATAGTATTCTGCACGTTGTTCGGCAACTTTTTTAGGAATACCGTAATAACCCGCTTGAGTCACTAAAATATCTAAGGTTTTTTCAAAATGACCAAAATTAAACTCTTGCGGTACAATTCCGAGTTGTTGTTTGGCACGCGAGCTTTGAGTATCTAAGCTGTGCCCAAAAATTTCGACTGTGCCGGCAGTTTTTTTAATCAGCGAGCTAATAATGCTAATCGTGGTTGATTTTCCTGCACCATTTGGCCCCAATAAAGCATAAAACTCACCTTCAGGAACGGTTAAATTGATGCCTTTTAAGGCTTGAAAGCCATTTTTATAGGTTTTAGATACGTCTTTGAGCATTAAAGCATGCGTCATATCGTTCTCTCAAAATAAAACTTCCGACTATTGTGAGCGATCTTGAGGCATAAACCAAGTCAACCAGATAAAACTCTCTGTTTCATTTGCATAAGAACAATAATGAAAATGCTGTAAGCGCGAGTATGTAGTGGCTGAAGTTTATAATTTTTTTAAATAGCATTTAAGATGAGGTAGAGACTTAAGTTCAGGAATATAGCAGTATGTTAAAGTGAGGTGTAATAGATTGTGGTGAAGATATTTAAAAATATTATTATAATTCAGTGGTTTATGTGGTTTTTGGTGCGCTCAGCGGGACTCGAACCCACGCCACAGGCTTCGGAGACCTGTACTCTATCCAGTTGAGCTATGAGCGCATCGGAAGCCATCATAACAAAAAAAAATATAAGGTAAAGCTTTAAAATGCGCACAGATTTTTTATGTTCATCCTTTAAACAATTCAGTTATCTTTATTTTGAGTTGGAATCAGCATAATTTGCATGTCATTTGATTGGCTGTTATGCAAAAAATTATATGCTGAATTGTTAGAAAATTGATGATTATTTCATCAAGGTATATAAAATACAAAAACATGAGCCGTGAAAACAGGCGTAAATGTAAAAAAATGACTGATCAGACCATAGTCTAGGTTCTAGATTCTAACTGTAAGTTGTGTTTTTTAAATCATTAAAAATCAATAAATTAAATTTTTATAACTTCATTATAATACGACTTTGATCTACATATTTTATAAATAAATGGTGAGGATTCCTTTGAAATATTGGATTTAATTGTGCTTCGGTTTTACTCTGAGATTAGGAACAGAATATGATCAAAAAATAAACTTGATCATGCGTGATGCCACTAAACAGTTAAGAACTAAAAAAGGAAGCAACGATGACAACTTATCAAACAGCAATTGATGCCATTCGCGAATTAAAAGCAAAATTTGGCAACACTTGGGCTGACATTAGCCCTGAAGATGCAGCACGTATGCAACTACAAAACCGCTTCAAAACTGGTTTAGACATTGCAAAATATACCGCAGCAATTATGCGTAAAGACATGGCTGAATATGATGCAGACCATAGCAAATATACGCAATCACTGGGCTGCTGGCATGGTTTTATTGCACAGCAAAAAATGATTGCCAATAAAAAATATTTTGGCACTACAAGCAAACGTTACATTTATTTATCGGGTTGGATGGTTGCGGCGCTTCGTTCAGAATTTGGCCCATTACCAGACCAATCCATGCATGAAAAAACCTCTGTTGCCGCACTAATTGGCGAAATTTACACCTTCTTACGTCAAGCCGATGCCAAAGAACTCAACGATTTATTTCGTGCTTTAAATAAAGCGAAACAAACGGAGGATTCTGCAAAAGTTGCTGAAATTACAGCGCAAATTGACAACTTTGAAACCCATGTTGTGCCAATTATTGCCGACATTGATGCTGGTTTTGGTAATGAGGAAGCAACTTATTTACTTGCGAAAAAGATGATTGAAGCCGGTGCATGTGCGTTACAAATTGAAAACCAAGTATCTGATGCTAAGCAATGTGGCCACCAAGCCGGTAAAGTGACTGTACCTCATGCCGATTTTATCGCTAAAATTCATGCACTTCGCTATGCATTCTTAGAAATGGGTGTGGATGAAGGCGTAATTGTGGCACGTACCGACTCAGAAGGGGCAGATTTAACCCAAAGCATTCCCGTAGTTAAAGAAGCAGGTGATATCGCATCTAAATATATTAGTTATTTAGACACCCAAGAAATTGATATTTCTGAAGCTACGGATGATGAAATTTTAATTAAACGTGACGGTAAGTTGCATCGTCCAACCCGTTTGGCTTCGGGCTTGTACCAATTCCGTGAAGGTACGCAAATTGACCGTGTGGTATTAGATTGTATTACCAGTTTACAAAATGGCGCAGATTTACTTTGGATTGAAACACCAACGCCAAACGTCAAAGAAATTGCCCACATGGTGAATCGGGTGAAAGAAGTGGTGCCAAATGCCAAGCTGGTTTATAACAACAGCCCATCATTTAACTGGACATTAAACTTCCGTCAGCAATCTTACGATCGTTGGGTTGCAGAAGGTAAGGATGTGTCTGCATACGACCGCGCAAAATTAATGAGTGCAGAATACGATGCAACAGAATTAGCAGCAGATGCCGATGAAAAAATTCGCACATTCCAAGCCGATGCTGCGCGTGAAGCCGGTGTGTTCCATCACTTAATTACCTTGCCAACGTATCATACTGCGGCACTGTCTACCCATGAATTGGCACAAGGTTACTTTGGCGATCAAGGCATGTTGGCTTATGTTGCTGGTGTACAGCGTAAAGAAATTCGCGGTGGCATTGCCTGTGTGAAACACCAAGCAATGGCTGGTTCAGATATTGGTGATGATCACAAAGAAATCTTTGCAGGTGAAAATGCACTCAAAGCGGGTGATGACTCTAAAAATACAATGAATCAGTTTGCAGCGCACTAAGCCGCAAAACAAAAACACCACCTTATATAGGTGGTGTTTTTATTGTTTTAATGGTAATTACAAAATGCCGCCTAAAGATTGACAAGCATCTTTATAAATGCTGTATTGCTGGTTAATCACTTCATCTAGCGGAACGTTAAACAGACGATCGCCATCTTTATATTGTTGTAAATAATCTTCAGATTTTTGCTTGCTTATATTCAGCGTTTGCTGATGATAGCTACTAATTGGATTAGCTGAGCCTTGTTGTTCAATATTGTCACAGTGAAATCGCTTAATGATTTGTTCAGATTTTTTAATTTCATTTGATGTGCCAAAAAGGCAACCGGTTAAAAAAAAACTACAACCCAACAACACCAAGAATTTCATGTGAGATGATCTGAAGAAAAAAAGTTACAAGGAATTTAATTTTACCATAAGGTATAGTGTGAGCTAGGACACGCTTTTATTTTTTGAGTTATTTTTAAGCGAAAATTACAATTCAACACAAAGGGCAATTCAGCCCTTTGTGCTCGAACACAACTTATTGTTGAAAGCGGGATAAATCTTCTTCAGGGCGTGCAGTTAAAATTTCTACGCCTGTTTCAGTCACTAAAATAGTATGTTCATATTGCGCAGAAAGCTTATGGTCTTTGGTGACAACCGTCCATTTATCGCCAAGGGTTTTGGTTTGCCAAACGCCTGCATTAACCATCGGTTCAATGGTGAAGGTCATACCTGCTTCTAAACGCATACCGGTTTGCGCTGTACCATAATGTAAGACTTGTGGCTCATCATGAAAAACAGTACCGATGCCATGACCACAATATTCACGGACTACGCTAAAACGTTCAGATTCAACATATTTTTGAATTGCAGCGCCGACATCGCCAATATATGCGCCCGGTTTAACCACGGCAATTCCGCGATACATGGCTTCTTGGGCAACTTTGCATAAACGATTGGCTAAAATGGTGGTTTCACCACCAACCACATACATCATGTTGGTGTCGCCATGGTAACCATCTTTAATCACAGTGACATCAATATTTAAGATATCGCCATTTTTTAAAATTTTCGTTTCAGATGGAATGCCGTGGCACACCACATGGTTCACTGAAGTACAAATGGTGTGTTGAAACGCAGGGCGACCTGGTGCAGCACCATAACCTAAACATGCTGGAATGGCATTTTGAACATTCACAATATAGTCGTGACAAATCGTGTCTAATTCTAAAGTGCTTACGCCAGCTTTGATATGCGGTTTAATCATATCTAAAATTTCCGCTGCCAAACGCCCTGCAATACGCATTTTTTCAATTTCATCTGGGGTTTTAATTAATCGACGTGGCGCTTCGTAAGTACTGTTCATAAGACCTAAAAACTTTTGGTAATTTATATGCAACTATGGTATAAATATGCACCCATTTTATCAAATGCTTTTCGTGAATAATTTTAATTCATGATTAGTGGTTAAAATGGTTATTTAAAAATCCGCACATATGTCGACACATTGCTCTGGGTGCTTCAGGGATTGTTGTCACTTTATATGTGAGTTGCGTTGTCGGCTAAAATTTTTGCATGCGAGGCATGAAACGTAGGTAATGGTGTGTCCTTATCAAGTTTCATAACGAAGCATTAGGTAATTTTAGCCACAACCCTTCGGGACTAGGGCGTTTTTTGACGCTACAGCGTTATGAATACATTTTTTAGAATGCTAAATTTCATTATTCATGCCTTGTATCGCCTTAAAAACGACCTTTGTCGCAACCACTGATAAAGTGACAGCAATCCCTTGGGTGGAGGATGAGGACATATGGAGGCCTAACCCAAAATATTAAGGTAATGAAAATGGCAGATTACAACGTAAGCATGCGCGACCTTCTTCAAGCTGGCGCACACTTCGGTCACCAAACTCGTTTTTGGAATCCAAAAATGCGTCAATATATTTTTGGCGCGCGCAACAAAATTCACATCATCAACCTTGAGCACACTGTTCCTGCGTTAAATGATGCTTTGAACTTCGCTAACCAATTAGCAAGCAAAAAGAACAAAGTTTTGTTCGTTGGTACAAAACGTGCTGCTTCTAGCATCATCCGTGAACAAGCGCAACGTGCTGGTCAACCATATGTAGATCACCGTTGGTTAGGTGGTATGTTGACGAACTGGAAAACACTTCGCCAATCTATCAACCGTTTAAAAGACCTTCAAACTCAATCTCAAGATGGTACTTTTGCTAAGCTGACTAAGCGTGAAGCATTAGAGCGTACTCGTGAGATGGAAAAACTTGAGCGTGCTTTAGGCGGCGTGAAAAACATGGGTGGCTTACCTGACGCATTGTTTGTAATCGACGTTGACCACGAAGCGATTGCAATCAAAGAAGCTAAAAACTTAGGTATTCCTGTAATCGGTATCGTTGATACAAACTCTAACCCAGACAATGTTGACTACATCATTCCTGGTAACGACGATGCGATCCGTGCAGTAACCCTTTATGCTTCTTCAATGGCGAATGCAATTCTTGCAGGTAAAGAGTACGCTCAAACTCAAGCAAATGCACAAGCTAAAGGCGAAGAAGCTGCTGCTTCTGAAGCTTAATGCGTTTTGACGCAGGCTTGTCATTCTTGCGACATGTAATGGTGGCAAATTAAGCGTCGAGAAAAAGCAAACGGCTCAGAGTTTCTTTGGGCCGTTTTTCTTAAAAGATTTTTTCTACCTAATTTGGAGAACAACATGACTGCAATTACTGCAAGCATGGTAAAAGAATTACGTGACCGTACTGGTCTTGCAATGATGGAATGTAAAAAAGCTTTGACAGAAGCGAATGGTGATATCGAACTTGCGATTGATAACCTTCGTAAATCTGGTCAAGCAAAAGCTGCTAAAAAAGCAGGTAACATTGCAGCTGACGGTGCAATCACAATTGCTCAAGAAGGCAACAAAGCAGTATTGCTTGAAGTAAACTGCCAAACTGACTTCGTTGCAAAAGATGATAACTTTGCTAACTTCTCTAAAGCAGTTGCGCAAGCAGTTTTAGCTTCTGGCGAAACTGATGCAGCGAAAATTGCTGAATTAAAATTAGAAGATGGTCAAACTGTTGAAGAAGCGCGTATTGCACTTGTTCAAAAAATCGGTGAAAACATCCAAGTTCGTCGTGCAACAATCGTTGAAGGCGAAAACTTGGCAGTTTACAAACACGGTTTAAAAATCGGTGTTGTGGTTTCTTATGCTGGTGATGCTGAAACTGGTAAAGGTATTGCAATGCACGTTGCTGCGTTCAACCCAGTTGCGGTAACTGCTGAACAAGTTTCTGCAGATTTAATCGCTAAAGAGAAAGAAATTGCTGAAGCAAAAGCAATTGAATCTGGCAAACCAGCTAACATCGTTGAAAAAATGGTGACTGGTTCTGTTGAAAAATACTTGAACGAAGTTGTTCTTGAGCGTCAAATGTACGTAATTGACAACGACAAGAAAGTTGCTGACGTATTAAAAGCGACTGCAACAACTGTAGCTCAATTCGTTCGTTTCGAAGTGGGTGAGGGTATTGAGAAAAAAGCAGAAATGAGCTTCGCTGAAGAAGTTGCTGCTGCTCAAGCCGCTGCGCAATAAGTTTTATTGTGTCAAAAAAAGCTCCGTAAGGGGCTTTTTTTATTTATTTAAAAATATGAGGAATAGCAAAATGAATAAAAAAATTAATTATTTACTTTTTATTTTTGCTGCATTTTTAGCTGGCTATTATGCGTATTCTGCCAAATTTTCAAATTCGAAAATGAAAACAGAGCATGTCAATCATGAAATGCAACATCAGATTGTGTTGGGGGTAGATAAATCTGATCAAACTGATGCTTAACAAGGTTTGCAAATTATTGCGAATGCATTTGCTCAGCACAAAAGTAATGTGCAGGCACAGGCGAGTGGTAAAGTGAAAGCTATATTAGCTGATGATAACGAGGGTTTTCGTCATCAAAAATTTATTTTAAGTTTAGAAAATGGCATATCTGTTTTGGTTGCTCATAATATTGATTTGGCACCCCAGATTAAACATTTAGAAAAAGGTGATGTGGTTGAATTTAATGGCGAGTATGAATATAACCCGAAAGGTGGGGTGACTCATTGGACGCATCGTGATCCGAAAGGAAATCATGCAAATGGTTGGTTAAAACATAATGGTCAAATTTATCAATAAACTTGATTAATTCATGACCATAAAGTAAGTCATCATTTAATGTGATGTAGTTCTAACAGCAATTTTATTCTAGACACTCGTTTCCTACGTGTTAAGGTTTTATATAGACATCAATGAGATAGGCTATGTATCAAGAACAAGCTAACTATTTACATTTAAGTGAATTAGGTGGCTTAGAACTTTTAAAAGCACAATATCATCAGACGCAATTTTCTAAACATGTGCATGAAGGCTATTGTATTGGGGTCATAGAAGATGGTGCACAGTCATTGTTTAGAACTGGTGAACTGCATGTCGCACCGAAAGGCGATATTATTTTGGTAAATGCTGATGAAATTCATACCGGTTCATCGGCTGTTGAGTCGGGTTGGCGATATCGTGCAATTTATCCAACGCCTGAAATGTTAGCTGAGATTGCGCGGGATCTGTTTGTTAGCCAACATGGAGCGCCTTGGTTTCCTCATGCAGTTGTACGAGATGTTGGACTTGCACAACAATTATGTTTGCTATTTGATTTGCTTGAGCAAAAAGATAACTTTTTGCTTAAAGAAAGTATGTATTTGTCTACACTCAGCTATTTGATGTCCCGTCATGGGCAATATCAACGAAATTTAGTGAAGTTACCTGAAGCGCAAAATAAGATTTTAATGATTAAGGACTTATTATCTGCTTCACCTGAAAAAAATTATAGTTTAACTGAGCTTTCAAATTTAGTTGGATTAAGTTCTTGGCATTTTTTACGTCAATTTAAGCGATATGTTGGACTTCCGCCACATGGTTGGTTAGTGCAAGCTCGGTTGCATAAGGCTAAGCAGTTGCTAAAAAGTGAATATTCAATTTCTTCTGTTGCCTTAGCTTGTGGATTTTCAGACCAAAGTCATTTTAGTCGTCATTTTAAAAAAGCGATGGGAGTCACACCTGCGCAGTATATATTGAACCTCAATAGGTCGAATGGATCAACTTAAATAACATACAGCAATTTTGTGCAAGTCAAATTTTAAAAAGTAGGGAATAATTTTAGTTCATTTAGCATGAAATATAATTTGGATGAACAGCATGTCTTGTTCAGGTTCTTTATCTTTTAGAAAACGTCCGTTGTTTCAGGGTGTTATTGCGATCATGCCGCTTTCGATTGCAGTGGTTCCCTGGGGGATTTTGGCAGGTTCGATGGCTGTTAAAGCAGGGTTATCATTTGCTAAAGCATTTGCGATGTCCTCACTGGTGTTTGCAGGGGCAGCACAACTGGTTAGTTTAAGCATGGTGATGGAAGGTGCTTCTACGCTGACCATTTTTATTACGATATTTTTTTTGACCTCTCAGCATTTTATTTATGCCCTTAGTTTACGTCATCAGATTTCGGTGTTGGCTTTAAGGCAGCGTTTAGCACTTGGGTTTCTACTCACGGATGAACTATTTGCAGTCAGTTTGACTCCTGAAAACCGCCATTCAGAATTTATGCTCGGTGCAGGAATATGCTTTTATTTGTTTTGGGTCACTTTTAGTGCTGTCGGAATCTTACTTGCGCAAATGGTTCCAGATTTAATGAACTATCATCTTGATTTTTCAATTGTTGCAATCTTTATTGCAATGATTGTTCCTTTAATAACAAATTTAAAAGTGGTGTTGGCAGTTTTGGTGACTTGTTTAAGTGGTTTTATATTGCGAGTTTACCAAATAGAAGGTGCAGTTTTAATTTCTGGTTTACTTGGGATGATGACTCCTGTTGGTTTGGCGTATTTTTCTAAGGAGCGTGAAGAATGACATGGATCATGATTTTTACTTTAGCTGCCATCGTATTTTTGAATAGATCTATTTTCTTATCACCAAATATTAAAATTCGGTTTCCAAGTTTTATGGAAAGAATGTTGAAATATTCTGCGCCATGTTTGTTAACTGCAATCTGTTTTCCTGTTATTTTCTTTGAGGGGGAGCAGATTAGATCACTACCGACTAATGCTTATTTCTATGCAGCCATTTTTTGTATTATACTTGCTTATTGTCGGGTAAAAATTATTTATAACGTCATGATGAGCTTGTTGATATTTTACAGTTTAAACTTTTTGTTGAGTTCAAGCTAAGCTTTAGGCTACATCAGCCTAAAGCCTAATATCTTAAGTTAAGAGCTGGGTAGGTCTAACTGACGGCTTTTCCAGTTTGGAAATACTTTTGTGATATACGCATCCATACACCATAGCGGACCAATCAGCAAAAATTGTAAGTCTTTAAAGAAAGATGGTTTTTTACCTTCAATTTTGTGTCCATAAAATTGTCCAATCCATGCGGTGATAAACAGCGCCAAATAGAATCCTGTATCAACAGGTAGGATGTGAATGAGCCATGTCATGAGGAGCATAAGTATAGCCATGGCAATAGCTAAAACTACATCTAGTCGTGCATAGAAAATCAGGCTTAGGATGAGCAATAGCGTGGTCAAAAGTGCATTAAAATGAAACAGCAGTCCCATAATGGAAAATAAAATAGTGGGAACACAGATCCAATGAATTTTTTTGTTCTGAGGGTTTTGGTGGCTTTGGTTATATTCATCAAGCCATTCGTGAATACTTTTCATGATAAATTCCTTTTATCAACGATGTGCTGTCACAAGCAATAATTTAATACTTGAATGGAATAAAAGCAAATGCTGAAAGGGTTAGTGAATATCTTGTTGTAATTGTCGAATAGATGGAATTTCGGTGTAGCGAAAGATTTGATAACCGGCTTCAGTGAGCATTTTATCGCGAAATTTATCCTCCTCGGCTTTATTAAGATGCGTTGGATCATCAAGTTCAATAATCGCTTTGACCTGAAATTTGCTGTTAACCAAAACAAAATCGGTCACTTTACGATTGAATTGATTTCTAATTTTGTAATCGTTACTGGTAATTAAAGCGCTAAAAGCCACTTGCGTTAAAATATGGTATTGCGGGAAGGCATGGTTTAATTGTTTAAACATGCGATTTTCAAATGCAGTAATCAGCGGTCTTGCAAAATACTTTTGCTTTTTTTTAAGCTGTGTGTATAGCCCGACAATGCTTAAAATAACCAGAATGGAAATAAAGAAAAGGGGGGGAGATGACAATTGGCTTAGCACGAACTTACACTTTACTCATAAAAAAACCCACTCAAAAAAGAGTGGGTTTTATAATTTTGGCTCTCCCACCTGGGCTCGAACCAGGGACCTGCGGATTAACAGTCCGTCGCTCTACCGACTGAGCTATGGGAGAATATGGAAAAGGATTTTAGGCGGCAGTGCGGATTTGGTCAAGCATTTATGTGAAAAGAATACTAGAAATAGGTTTAAGTGTTGTAAAAATAAGCTTTTTTATTTTGATGCAAAATGAACCTTTACTTGGACAGCGGATTGGTTATTCTACTATCGTTTTACGCATTGATTCGCCTTGCAGGTTAAAAATATGAGAACGATGGATAATTTGGTCTAAGAGAGCTTTACCGAGTGTTTGATCTTCAAAATGATTTAACCACGTTTTGTTTCATATTGACTTGTAATTAAAAGTGATCCATGGTCAGTATGTTTGTCAATCACACTGATAAAATGAGCCATCCAATCAACTCTTACTTTAGATAAACCAAAATCGTCAAGAATGAGGAGCTGACAAGATAATAATTTCTTTTTGAATAAAGGAATTGTGCCTAATTTACTAAATGATCCAACTTTTAAGAACGTATCTGAAAAAATGACTAATGTGAATATTCTAGACTATAAAAGTTACATCTATTTTGGCTGTAAAACGAAGAAATATCTTCAAGCCCAAGGATGTACACCATGAAATTTTCAATAAAATTAAAGTTTATTTTATATTATTCATTTAGCCCATTTATAACAGGATTTATTTTATTTTTTATTTATGGAGTTAAGGACCTGATAAAGCTAGATGAAAAAAATAATATTCTTAGTATATTAATAGGTGCTCCTCTTGGGGCTGGATTAATAGCATTAATAATTTTTAGCATACCCGCAACAATTGTTGGATCAATTTTATATAAATTGAGACATTTCAATAAATTAAAAATGATCGTATCTTCAGTTTGTATTGGTTTTAGTATTCCTTTTTTCTTATTATATATACCAATGACTAATGACTGCTCTTCCGAAATGAAAAATTTTGGAGGTTTATTGAATTGTTATTACGCAGCTAGAAATATGGGGGTATTAGGAGGGATTACTAGCTTTATAGTCACATTAAAATTGATTTATTACCCACTTACAGCAAAATAAATTAAATCATTTGAGCGAAGTACCACTAAACGATCTGGCAATAAAAGCGAAGGCTTTAATGCTGGGGTGGTGATTAGCTATGGTAGCAGTGGTTTGGCATTTGGTATCACTGCGATGGGGAATGTTGGCAAAGGCGCGGGCAATGGCGATGAAACTAGCCATTTAAACAGCCAGACCAACATCAGCAGTTGCAATGCCACCAATATCATAAAAGGCAACTGGATGCCAAAGCACTAAATATTGAAAGCCTAAAAAACAAAGCGGATTATAAAAGCAAACAACAAAATATAGAGGGACAAGCCACAGTTGGCTTGTGTGGCGGAGCCTTAGTTTTGGGAGGGCGAGTCAATCGAATATCTCTGTGTTCATTTTAATAAGAATACGCATTTTGAGTCATCTGCCGATTTATTTTTATTGTATGCGATGTGTTGGAGTATTTATGAGTGATGCATTTGGATTTATAACTGCAATATTCAATGTTGCATTTACAAATGCTTGGGTGTTTTTAACTGCATAAAGAAAAAGCCCACTACATAGTAGTGGGCTTTTTGAATCTTGGCTCTTCCACCTGGGCTCGAACCAGGGACCTGCGGATTAACAGTCCGTCGCTCTACCGACTGAGCTATGGAAGAATAGATGGCTCTCCAACCTGGGCTCGAACCAGGGACCTGCGGATTAACAGTCCGTCGCTCTACCGACTGAGCTATTGGAGAATCTGATGCGCATTTTATGGAGTTGAAGCCACTTGGTCAAGCATTTATTTGAATAAAAACAAACGATTGTTTTATTTCTAGGCAAAAACACATTTTTTTGAAGAAATTGATTTTAAAAGCAGCAATTCATCTACGTTGAAAGAGATGTTATGGTTTAAAAGTAAGCGGTGGTATTTGTTATTTTTTAATCTGAATTGCCATAAAAAACAAAAGGGAGTATTAACTCCCTTTTGTTTTACATGCGGTGAAATTATTTTTCAACGCCTGCTGCTTCGCCTGCAAGTTTTGCATTCGCATAATCCCAGTTTACAAGGCTTTCTAAGAAAGTCGAGATGTATTTAGGACGTGCATTGCGGAAATCGATGTAATAAGCGTGTTCCCATACATCAATAGTTAATACAGCAATTTGACCATGTGCAAGAGGGGTGTCTGCATTGGCTGTTTTAACAATTGAAAGGTTACCATTTACTTGGTCTGCAACCAACCATGCCCAACCTGAACCAAATTGAGTTGTTGCAGCAGCAGTAAATTCTTCTGCAAATTTTTCATACGAACCAAATGCAGCATCAATTTTTTCAGCAATTGCGCCAGTCGGTTTACCGCCACCGTTTTGTGCCAAACAGTTCCAGTAAAACGTGTGGTTCCAGACTTGTGCAGCATTATTAAAAATGCCTGCTTTAGATGCATCACCCGCAGTTGCTTTAATAATATCTTCGAGTGATTGACCTTCTAAGTCAGTCCCTTTAATTAAGTTATTTAGATTTACGACATAAGTATTGTGATGTTTGTCGTGATGATATTCTAAAGTTTCTTTGCTGATGTGTGGCTCAAGTGCTTCATAACCATACGGAAGAGCAGGTAGAGTAATCGTTGTCATTTTAGTTCCTTGCGTTAGCTGGGTTAGACAATTAGAGGCAATAAGTTTAAAACATTTTTAGCTAAAATGCTTGTGTGATCAATAATGTAATACAAACTGTTTAAAAATAACAATTCTTTCCTACAAATTGGATATGGCTTAAATTGGATTGGCTAATTCAAAATAAGCATATTCAAGATCAAGCGCTTCGGCCAAAGCTTGGCCTAAACGTTGTACGCCAAATTGCTCGGTGGCATGGTGTCCACAGGCGAAATAATGCACGCCCATTTCCTTGGCTTCATAAAAAGTACGTTCACTGACTTCACCCGACAAATACGCATCGCAGTGTTGATCGGCCGCTTTGTTGATAAAGTCTTGTGCTGCACCCGTACAAAAGCCAATTTTTTGGATAGACGAAGTCTGCGCTGGTAAATGAATAATCTCGCGTTGAAATTTTTCTGTTAACCGTTGCTTAAATTCCTGTACAGGCATGGCTTGCTTTAAATAGCCAATATTGCCAATTGGGTGCTTTTCGCTTGGGTCTAATGCTTCAATATGTTCTAAATCTAATAATTCAGCAATTGATGCGTTGTTGCCAT
Source organism: Acinetobacter sp. MD2(2019) (assembly GCF_035615615.1). Taxonomy (NCBI): domain Bacteria; kingdom Pseudomonadati; phylum Pseudomonadota; class Gammaproteobacteria; order Moraxellales; family Moraxellaceae; genus Acinetobacter; species Acinetobacter sp. MD2(2019). Next base: position 24,512 of record NZ_VTDU01000009.1, read on the forward strand.
ATTGTGGATGAGCATCTAAGGGCAGGTGATACGCAAGCAATGATATATCGTGTTGAATTAATTTTTTAATCCGCTCGCCACGCATGCCTGTAATGGGTGCAGGTTCACCTTTCCAAAAATAACCATGATGCACAAGCAATAAATCGGCTTGTTGTTCTATACAGGCGTCAATGGCGTCTAAAGATGCTGTTACAGCACACAAAATTTTGCGTACTTCAGTTTTACCTTCAATTTGTAGGCCGTTGGGTGCGTAATCTTTAAACTCTGAAGTTTTAAGCGTTTGGTCACACCAATGTAAAATATTGCTTAATGAAGCCATTTTAAGAGTTCCAAAATGAGTTGAAAGCGAAAATTTTTGTAATTCTGAACTATTGTAACGAATGCTAGACAAAACCGTAGTATTGTTTTTAGATTTCATGATTCTTTTCGGTCTAAAATAGAATTTACTTATTGATCAATTAATTAAAATAAATTGAGGGAAAAATTGTGCGTAAAGCCTTCTCGTGGTTGCCGTGGTTACTACTCATTGTAGTCATACTCGGCTTTTTAACATGGCAAAAAACACAAAAAATCAACGCGCCAATTGCTTCAGATGGCGTTCAAATGCCCGCGGAAAAACAACAGCCCCTTGTCGATAGTCATTCATCGGGTAGCGTGTCATCTTATAGTGCTGCGGTGAAAGTTGCTGCGCCTGCGGTAGTGAATATTTTTACCACCCAAAAAGTGGAACGGCACGATAATGCGTTGTTAAAAGACCCTGCATTTAAAAAGTTTTTTGGCGATCAAATCCCCGATCAACTGAAGCAAGATGAAAACAGTTTAGGTTCTGGGGTGATTGTTCGTTCCGATGGTTATATTCTAACCAATAACCATGTGGTCGCTCAAGCAGACCAAATTGTTGTGGCGTTATACGATGGTCGCCGCGTCGAAGCCAAAGTGATTGGTACAGATCCCGACACAGATTTGGCGGTCATTAAGGTGGATTTAACCGACTTGCCTGTTTTGCCATTTAAACAAACAGCCAGCGAAGTGGGTGATGTGGTTTTAGCCATTGGCAACCCGTTTGGGGTAGGACAAACCGTGACGCAAGGTATTATTTCTGCCTTAGGTCGTTCCGACTTAGGAATTAATACTTATGAAGATTTTATTCAAACTGATGCTGCAATTAACCCCGGAAACTCAGGCGGTGCGTTAATTGATGTAGCTGGAAACTTAGTGGGCATTAATACCGCTATTTTTTCACAATCGGGTGGTTCTTTAGGGATTGGTTTTGCAATTCCAACCAAAATCTGCGAGCAAATTTTTAATGCCATTTTAAAAGATGGTCGCGTCATTCGTGGTTGGCTAGGAATCAGCTTGGTTGCGGTACATCAAAATGATGGTTTATCGCCAAATCAAAGCGGTGTTGTGGTTGCAGATGTGCTGACTAATGGACCGGCTGCGCATGCAGGCTTACAAATTGGCGATCGCATTTTACAAGTGAATCAGGAAAAGATTACATCGCCATCGCATTTAATTAATTACGTTGCGCTACAAGCACCAAATAGCCGTGTACAGTTGTTGGTTGAGCGGAATAAGCAGCAAGTGAAGTTAGAGGTTACGGTGGGTGAGCGTAGAATAAAAAGCAATAATGCACAGTTTATTCCGTTGCCAAACCGTTAAGATTAAATTGTTTCAATGATTCAATGGCATATCAACGTGAACATAAAAAGTTCACGTTGATTCAAATTAATAATGCTGATGCACTTCATGATTTAAATGCTTTGGTTCTGCTATTGAAATACCGAATATAAAAAACGCTTGATGAATTTCATCAAGCGTTTTTGTAACATTCACCAAAAGCTTTGTGTTTAAAACTTAGCTTTCAACTTGAATACCCGCAACAACCCAATCTTGCTGAGTATTGGCAGGTTTAACAAAGTGCCAAATTTCAGAGAAAGGTTTAGGTTGACTGTTTAAATCTTCAGACACGCTACCTGTAAAGCGAACACTGGCAATGTATTGACCATTTTCAGTCGTCGATTCCACAATCATGGCATTTAAGTTGCTAAATTCCGCAATATCTTGATCCTGATTCGACATAATATCTTGATAAATCGATTGATATAACTCAGGTGTTAAGTAACGACGGATTTCTTCAACATTGCTTGCACTGTTGATGGATTGAATATGGTTAAAACGTTGGCGTGCAATACGTAAGAACGCTGCAGGTTCGCTACCATCGGGTAATTGGCTGCCGCTGTTGGTATATGCTGCACCGCCAAATGGTGCTTGAGGTGCTGTCTGGCTATTACCACCCACACTTTGACCAAAAATATTGGTATTGTCGTTGCTGTTACGTGCATTAACCGGTGGCTGAGCAAATGGGCCATTGCCGCCAGCATTTGGGGCATATGGATTATTACTGGCTAACTTTTTTTTTGCTTCCATACGGCGGAAGATAAAAAAGGCAATACCACCTAAAAGCACAATCCAAATCCAGCTTGATACGCCTGACTTTTCTTTTTGCTGTGCTTGTTGTTGATCGGTTTGTTCAGTAGCTGTGTTGGTGTTTGCAGTCGCTGAATGACGATCATCCGCCATTGCATTGGCTGCAATAGCACCTACGGCAGCACCTGCAGCCCCAGCGGCAACCATTTTACCCACACCTGAACCAGATTTTTGCTGAGTTGAACGGTTATAGGTTGCAGCAGGTGCAGTTTGATAAGATGGCGCTTGCTGATAAGACTGACTTGGTGCTGCAGAACGGGTCATACCGTGGCTACGGCCACCACCTACACGTTTTGCATCAACTAACGGTGAAACCACCAAAGTTGCCATTAACATACTGGCAACTAAGCCACGACGGCGTGTGTTCATTTATTTTTCCTTTCCTAATAGAGCAGAAATGACTATTTGCCTTACTTTTATGCAGTCTTTTGGGGCAAATTTCAATAGCAAACGAGTAATTTTTAACAACAGAGAAAAATTCTTTTATAAAATAAGCAATATTTATCCATATTTTAGAAATATAAATAAATTCAGTCACTTAATTTTTTATGGAACGTCTATGTTTCATCACTAAGTTGCATGGCTTGAGAGAGCGCTTCATGTAATCGTGAAACAGCAATCACTTCTACATTGGGAATGGCTTTTTGCGGTGCATTTCCTTTAGGTACAATAATGTATTTAAAGCCCTGTTTAATCGCTTCTTTTAAACGCTCTTGCCCATTTGGAACAGGGCGAATTTCACCCGAAAGCCCAACCTCGCCAAATACTGCCAGTTGCTGCGGAAGGGCTTTAGCACGTAAGCTCGATGCACAGGCCAATAAAACTGCCAAGTCAGATCCAGTTTCGGTAATTTTTAAACCACCCACAATATTGACGTAAACATCCTGCCCAAGCGTTTGCACACCACCATGGCGATGCATCACCGCCAAAAGCATATTTAAACGGTTTTGTTCTAAACCCAACGCAACGCGTCTCGGTTGGCCTTGAGCATCGTCCACTAACGCTTGCACTTCAACCAACAGTGGGCGCGTGCCTTCACGGCTAATCATAACCACAGAACCCGGAATGGCTTCTTCATAACGGCTTAAGAAAATGGCTGAAGGGTTGCTAACCCCGCGTAAACCTTTATCGGTCATGCCAAAAACACCAAGTTCATTCACTGCGCCAAAACGGTTTTTAACTGCACGAATCATTCGATATCTTGAATCGGTTTGCCCTTCAAAATAAAGCACACAATCGACCATATGCTCTAAAACTCGTGGGCCAGCCAGCGCACCTTCTTTGGTCACATGCCCAACAATAAATAATGCTGTGCCACTGTGTTTGGCAAAGCGCGTGAGTAGTGCTGCAGATTCACGAATTTGAGAAACCCCACCGGGAGCAGATTGTAACGTTTCTGTATATAAGGTTTGGATAGAATCTAAAATAGCCACGGCAGGGCGTAACTCGGCTAATACTTCGCAAATACGCTCGACGCAAGTTTCCGCCATCACTTTTAAATGTGTGGTGGATAAATCAAGCCGCTGCGCTCTTAATGCAACCTGAGATAACGATTCCTCACCTGTCACATATAGCGCAGATTGTTGTGCTGCAATGTGGGTTGCGGTTTGAAGCAAAATGGTTGATTTACCAATGCCCGGATCGCCACCAATCAGTACCACCGAACCTTCCACTAATCCGCCACCCAAAACGCGGTCAAATTCTTCACTGCCAGTTTCTAAACGGCCTTCAAGTGAAACTGAAACTTTATCTAAGGTCGTAATGTTTGCTGACTGACCTGAATATCCACCGCCCAGTTGAATTTTTGCCCGATGGGTTGATGCCGGTTCAATTTTTGTTTCAAGTAAAGTATTCCATTCGCCACATTCAGAACATTGGCCCGCCCATTTGGGATGATTTGCACCACATTGTTCACAGCGATAGGTGGTTTTAACTTTACTCATGCAGGGAATTCACTCATTTTGTTTGGTTGAGACAACATTTTACCTAAATTTTAAGAATTCGCATGAATTATAAAAATAGTCGCATCGAAGATATTTACATTTTCCAAATTTACAGCTAAAAATTATTGCCTGAAAAAGAACAATTGGGGACGATAAAAAGAATTTTCGATTAAAAAGTAAACGCTTAAAGATCAATAATAACTAACTTGGCATGTTATTTGTTAGTTAAAACCACAAAACGCAACAAGGAACCTTCTGGATGACAATAATGAATCATGATACAGATCATTCAGCTCATGATCTTAAACGTAATTTGAGCAACCGCCACTTACAATTAATTGCAATTGGTGGTGCAATTGGTACTGGTCTCTTCATGGGGTCGGGTAAAACAATTAGTTTGGCTGGCCCATCTATTCTTTTGATCTACATGATCATCGGGATTATGGTTTTTTTCTTAATGCGTGCATTGGGCGAATTGCTACTTTCTAATTTAGAATATAAATCATTCGTTGATATGTCTTATGACTTAATCGGGCCGAAAGCTGGGTTCTACGTGGGGTGGACTTACTGGGTTGGTTGGGTATTGACAGGTATGGCGGATTTAACCGCAGTCATTAACTATTTAACCTTTTGGTTGCCGGATGGAATGCAATTTACACCCGGTGGGCAAGCGCTAATTAGTGCGGGTTGTGTCATTATTTTATTGATTTTAAACCTTTTAACTGTGCGCCTATTTGGTGAAACAGAGTTCTGGTTTGCCATTATTAAAATTGTGGCGATTATTGCTTTGGTCTGTGTGGGGGCATACATGATCTTTACGCATTACCAATCTCCAAATGGTGATGTGGCATCTTTAAGCAATATTTGGTCACACGGTGGTATTTTCCCTAAAGGCTTTGAAGGCTTCTTGGCCGGCTTCCAAATCGCAATTTTCGCCTTTATTGGGGTTGAATTGGTCGGTACTGCGGCAGCTGAAGCGAAAGATCCACACAAGAACTTACCAAAAGCGGTTAATGCCATTCCTATTCGTGTGATTTTATTCTATGTATTATCACTGGTTGTCGTAATGTCTGTTGTGCCTTGGAACCACGTTGTTCCGAGCAAGAGCCCATTCGTTGAATTGTTCTTAATGGCAGGTATTCCAACAGCTGCGGTGATTATGAACTTGGTGGTATTGTCTTCTGTAATGTCATCAATGAACAGCGGTATCTTCTCGACTAGCCGTATGCTTTACGGTTTAGCAAAAGATGGTCAAGCACCTGATGCAATGGGTAAATTGTCTAAGAGTGCGGTTCCAACTAACGGTTTATTGTTCTCTTGCGCATGTATTATGGGCGGTGCAGCATTGCAATTCTTCGTTCCAAATACCATTGAAGCATTTACTTTAGCAACGACATTGTCTGTAATTCTATTCGTATCGGTATGGATCATCATTATGGTGAGCTATATTCGCTATCGCAAATTGAAACCAGAACTGCATGAAAAGTCTATTTTCAAAATGCCTGGTGGCGTGTTCATGAGCTACGTTGTAATTATCTTCTTCTTATTTACAATTTCAATCCTAGTTCTTGAGCCAGATACACGTAAATCGTTATTGGTTAGCCCAATTTGGTTAATTATTTTGGCGATTGGTTACTACGGTTTCTACAGAAAAAAATTAGAAAATAACTAAAACTCAATTTAGTTAAATTCTAAGCCGAGGATATTGAGCAGAAATGCTCAATATCCTTTTTTGTTTTAAGATGGTGCAAAAAACACAAAGCGAGCATAATTTTATCTTTGTTGCGTTTGTTTTTTGTAAAAATAAATTCAATAACTTTCAATAGCTAAAATAAATATAAATTTGATCGAAAAGTAAAAAAATACCAAGTTTTAAAAAATGAGTTTTTATGATGCACTTTATTGTTCACATTTGGTGCAAAAATAATAAAAAGATTATAAAATTTGAATAAATTAAGTTTTTGCTTAGAAAGTGCACGAATTTGGCACGGTTAAATTAACAATCAATAACAATCATTTCAGCAGCCTCATTTTTGTATTACATGCGAAGCATAAATTCGTGTTCGTTTGCATAATTTTGCCTATTCTAAGGCTTTATTTTTAGGTCAGGGAAAATACAAAAAGTAACAAATGCAAGCCGAGTTCATATTTTATAAAATTCGTATGAACTGAGCAGAATCGTGGTGATGTAATTTTTCTTCCTTTATTGATCAATCGTGTAATGGGGCAGTGATGTTCATCAAGCATGCAAAATAATAGGGCGGAAGGGCGTTTCATTTGAATGAGTGAATGATGGTTCGATATGGGTTTTAGTTGCCTAACTTTGCGGGAATAGACACATGCAATTACTTATTGAGGTTTAAATGGGTGAGATAAATCTGCGAGCTTGTAACTTTATCATTTAGACATAGCTTTAATTTGTATATAAACCCGAATGAAATACTTTGGGCTGCGTCCGGTTCACGGTATACTGCTTTGAATTTACAAATAAGGTGATGTCGATTATGCGTCAGTTGGTTTGCGCAATAGGTGCTTTAGCCGCCATGCTTTCACTCGCAGGTTGCGGGCAGTCAGGTGATTTACAATTAACCTCCGACCCACACTTAGACACGCGTCCTAAATATTTGTTATATCATCCAAAAGAACAGCAACAGCCGCATCAAGAAGAACGCACTGCATCTGATCTTTCACCTTCTCAAGTTCAATAATATAAGGATTGTTTTCCCATGAGCTTTACCCGTATACAAGGGGTTTTACATGCCGAACAGTGTTCGTTAGAACAGCTTGCCCAACAATTTTCCACACCATTGTATGTGTATTCAAAACAAAGTTTTGAAACGCATTATTTGCAGATGGATCGGGCATTTGCATTTATCGATCATCAAATTTGTTTTGCAGTAAAATCGAACTCAAATTTGGCTGTTTTGAGTGTATTGGCAAAGCTTGGTGCAGGTTTTGATATTGTGACAGGGGGTGAGCTTGCACGTGTTTTAGCTGCTGGCGGGGACGCATCTAAAATTGTGTTTTCGGGCTTAGGGAAAACAGAAGCCGATATTGAAAAAGCATTAAATGTGGGTATTGCTTGTTTTAATGTGGAATCGTACGCCGAATTAGACCGCATTGAAAAAGTTGCAGCACGTTTAGGCAAAAAAGCGCCGATTTCTTTGCGTGTAAATCCCGATGTCGATGCCAAAACCCATCCTTATATTTCAACGGGACTCAAAGAAAATAAATTTGGTATTCCAAGTGATGCCGTGTATGAAACTTATGCGCATGCACAACAACTACCGCATTTAGAGATTATTGGCATCGATTGTCATATTGGTTCGCAGCTGACTGAAACCAAGCCGTTTGTTGATGCGCTTGAGCGTGTCACACTCATGATTGAAAAACTTGCCGATATGGGCATTCAGCTGAAACATATTGATATTGGCGGTGGCTTAGGCGTGGTTTATAAAGATGAAACGCCACCAAGCGTAGAAGAATATGCCAATGCCATGAAGCCGGCCTTGGAAAAATTAGGCTTAAAAGTGTATATGGAACCGGGACGCAGCATTAGCGCCAATGCTGGTGTATTGCTGACCAAAGTAGATTTACTGAAACCGACTGCACATCGTAATTTTGCCATTATTGATGCCGCTATGAACGATTTAATCCGCCCATCTTTATATGAAGCATGGATGGATATTCAAGAAGTGACGCCAAGACCAGTTGAACAACAAAAATGTTGGGATGTGGTCGGTGCAATTTGTGAAACAGGCGATTTTTTAGGTAAAGATCGTGCGCTTGCATTGCAAGAGAATGATTTGTTGGCGGTCACTGGCGCGGGGGCTTATGGGTTTTCAATGAGCTCGAATTATAACTCGCGTGGTCGTGCGGCAGAAGTGATGGTCGATGCTGACAAAGCTTATTTGATTCGTGAGCGCGAAACGATTGAGTCGTTATGGCAAAACGAACATTTATTGCCTGAGGAGTAACAAAACGTGTTGTTAGAATTTACCAAAATGCACGGTTTGGGCAATGACTTTATGGTGATTGACCTATTAAGCCAAAATGTTTACTTAGATTCTTTAACCATTCAACGCATGGCCGATCGTCATTTTGGCATAGGTTTCGATCAATTATTGATTGTTGAACCACCCGATTCACCCAATGTAGATTTCAAATACCGTATTTTTAATGCAGATGGTTCAGAAGTTCAGCAATGTGGGAATGGTGTGCGTTGTTTTGCTCGCTTTGTGCACGAGCGTCAACTAACCAACAAAACCAAAATTCGCGTACAAACCAAATCTGGAATTGTTGAACCCGAATTAGGTCCGAATGGTTGGGTTCGGGTGAATATGGGACAGCCACGTTTTTTACCACATGAAATTCCATTTTTAGCTGAAGAGCAAGAAGCGTTATATCCCTTAGAGCTTTCAAAAAATGAAACGCTGAATATTGATGTGGTGAGCATGGGAAATCCACATGCAGTGACCTTAGTAACAGATGTTTTAAAAACAGATGTTGCCCGTTTAGGCCCACAAATAGAAGGGCATTTGCGTTTTCCCGAGCGTGTCAATGCAGGCTTCATGCAAATTATTGATGAAAAGCATGCACGCTTACGTGTCTATGAACGAGGTGTTGGGGAAACCTTGGCTTGTGGTACAGGTGCATGTGCAGCTGCTGTGAGTGGAATGCGCCGTGGTTTACTGGCCAATGATGTGGAAATTGAATTGCCAGGCGGACGTATACACATAGCATGGCGTGAAGGCGATGTTGTGTGGATGACAGGGCCAACCGCAAAAGTTTATGACGGTCGTTTAGATTTACGCTACTTCCAAAGTTAAATTACTTTTGGCTTCTTAAAGGCACTATTTTGAATATAGTGCCTTTTTGTATTAAGTGATCAGTGAAAGTGAAGTGTATTGAATGGTGTATGTAAATTTCCCGACTTTTTATCCTTGTTATATAAAATAAACTTAGATGGAAGCTGTCGAGAACCGCTTGTCAGCCCAAAGCAGATAGTCGTATTTTATGGTGTGTTTTTGCTAAGAATCGTTAAATGGATATGTCACAAAAAAATGTTATTCATGTTTCCGATGAAACGATAACCACCATCCTAGATGGACGATATCAGGTCATTTTTTCTTTTACAGAATTTCGTATGTCGCTTTGGGCACATAATATTAGTATCATTGATACTTTACATGATATTGTCATTCTCAGAAAAAATTCACATTTTGATGTCATTGATTTGACTGAAATAAATCGTGGTATAAGCATAAATTTTAGAATTTGGCCAGAAGGTGGAGTTTTTTATTCGGTAGATATTTATCCTGATACACGTACTTTTTTTTATAAAGATAAAGAATATTCTTTAGACAGTTTTATGGATACCTTTTTTCACCCTTGTAATGAAAAATAACAAAAGACTCATCGTTTAAAATCTTTTTTTAGCGCGAGGAATAAGCGTAAATTCTATAATTTAAAGCATATAGCTTTATTGTTGATTACTATATTATTCGGAGTGATTATATTTTATCTACTCAGATTATGAAAAAATACATCAAACTATTACCAGAATTTATGTGTGCAAGATTGGAATGGTGAAAAATCATCTATGAAAGAAGTCTATTGTTTTTCAAATTGTCTGGAAAAAATATAATTTTTTGGATCATGAAATTGCATGATTAAAGTAGTTATTTTTTGAATGAGAGATTTAGCTTCTTTTTTATTAAGATTAATTGCAAATGACGTTATACCATTGTATGTATAAATATGAATATTTCCATTACAATAATCAGGCAAAAAAGGAGGATTTATATCACCTAAATGATGACTAAATTTAATTTTCACAATTTCCTGAGTATCTATTTCTGTACGGGCTAACTCTTCATCTAGACATTTTCTTACGATGATAAGCTTATTTTTTGAGAAATAAAAAATTTGATGTGCGTGAATAATCCATTTTTTCTTTTTGTTATGTTCATAGTGAAAATAGATGATTCCAATCGAAGTAATTAATATCATTAAAATAGATATAAAACTAATGCTTTGATTACTCATTAGAAGCTCATAAGTCATATAAAACGCAAAAGCATCATAAAATAGGAGCATCAAAAAAGAAAAATGAATTTCTCCAAGCAAATTGTCGCCATTCATTTTTAGATCAATAATGACTTCATTATCTGAAGAATAGGTTTTTAATTCGTTCGACATATAAATTTTAACATTACTTTTATAGATTAAAATTAATTATTTACCATAGTGGCCTTTATGCAAAATGAATCTTTTAAATCCTTATAAAATCAATAATTTACTATAACACTAAAAGCAAAGAAAAAAGTCATTTTTTACAATTTGGATTTTTATCGCTTGTTTTGTCGCTAAGATTGGCTAGAATTAACTATTCTTGATTTCTCAAAAAACAGATAAGAAAATTATCCCCATTTTTTACGAACAAAACTTCAAATAAATTTAGGCAAACACCGTGTACGAAATGGCGTACATCAATACAAGACAATTGCCAATATTCAAACAGTCTATAAATACCTATGATGGATTTATAGAGAACAGGATGTTCCAGACAACAAAAATAACACTAGCGACAGGACGCGAGGGATGACAGGAGTTGACCCTAGACACGCAAATACGAAAAAGCCCAACAGGACGTTGGGCTTTTTTATTATCTAATTCAATGTTTATGCGTAGCCAAAATCCTTAAAAGCGTGTATTCGGTGTATATGTGAATACCGATTTCATTACCTCAATAGCGATGACAAATATTTAACTCGCCAACATCGGCAAGCAGGCCTTAAAATAGTTTCAGCTGAAATCATTTTGCAGATACATCAGCTGAAATTTGCACGTATATTTTAGAGCTTGAAGGGCAATTTAGTGAATACAAAGGATGCCATCGTGAATATCCATCCTGAAACCTTGATAGGTGATCAACTTTTACAAATGTGGCTTAACGAACGCAGAATTCAAAATCAATCTGCGCATACGTTGTTGGCTTATGAGCGTGATATTCAGGATTTTTTAAACTTTTGTGAACAGCAAAAAATTGGGCTTAGTGATATTGAAGCAGCTGATTTACGTCAATATCTGGCATCACGCGTAGAAAAAGATCAACTGGTTTCAAGTAGTTTGCAGCGCCATTTAACCTCTATTCGTCAATTTATGAAATGGGCCGAGCAGGGGGGCTATTTAAATATTAATCCTACCGAAGATTTTCAGCTTAAACGACAACCGCGTCCTTTACCGGGCATGATTGATATTGAAATGGTGGGGCAAATTATTGATCAACCTGCACCTGAAAAACCGCTCGATCAACAACTTTGGCTACGAGATAAAGCAATTTTAGAATTGTTTTATGCAAGCGGTTTGCGCTTGGCAGAATTACAAGGTTTAAAAATTAAAGATTTAGATTTTAAGCGCTTATTGCTACGTGTTACTGGTAAAGGCAATAAAACACGTATTGTGCCATTTGGGCAAAAAGCCAAAGACAGTTTATTAATCTGGTTGAGCATGTATAAAATTTGGATGCAAAATTTACAACCGGAATATCCTGTTTTTATTTCACAAAAAGGCAATGCGTTAACGTCACGGCAAATTGAAAATCGTGTTAAATATCAAGCACAACGTGCAGGCGTAAATGTCGATTTGCATCCACATTTATTGCGGCATTGCTTTGCCAGCCACTTACTTTCTGCAAGTGGTGATTTGCGTTCTATTCAAGAAATGTTGGGACACAGTAATTTGTCGACCACGCAAATTTATACTCATTTAGATTTTGACCGCTTGGCACAAGTCTATGATAAAACCCATCCACGGGCGCAGAAGAAATCTGAATCATCTTCATGAGAAGATTAATCCTGATGTTTGCGATTGTTTAACGCTTTTTGCACCGCTTGTTGTGTTTCTGGGCTTTTGTTTTGGCTCATTTTGAATTTGGCATCGATGTCTAAAATCTCGATTTGAATACCGACAATATAATTGAGCATTTGGTTAATATAATCTTGCGGCGCATCGGAAAGCGACCACGCGGTATTTTGTAAAAGTTTGGCTTCTTCTTGGTTGGTTAAATGCTGTAACAGTTCTAGAAGGTGCTTTGGGTCTTCAATTAAACTGAGCTTGCCTTTAATGTGTACTGCCTTGTAGTTCCAAGTTGGGACAACTTTGTGGTGAAGTATTTTTTCTGGATACCAATTCGGTGAAATATAATTACTATCCGACTGAAAAATAACTAAAACATCACTATGTGGTTGCTGCAAAATTTTTTGATACAACGGATTAGCTTTAGCAATATGTGCGTGAAGCTGACCTAAACCATTGGACTCTTGCACAATTTCAAAAGGAATGTGATTGGCATCTAATTCGCCATCAAACTGTGTCACCAGTGCCGCCAAACGATGTTGCTGCATAAAATCAAATAAGACCTTTAAATTTTTTTCTTCGAAGGCTTTGACCTGATACATGTTTATTCCTTTGCTAAAGATGAGCGATCCAATAAATAAAGTAAGTGCGCCTGAACGCCGGCCCATTCACTTTGAATAATGCTGTACATGACTGTATCGCGAATGGTGCCATCGGGACGTGCGGCATGTTGACGCAAAACGCCATCTTTTTTGGCACCGAGTCGTTCAATTGCTCTTTGACTTGCAAAATTGAAATGATCTGTGCGTAATCCCACCACGTTGGCATGAAGTTGCTCAAAAGCATGACGCAATAATAACAACTTACATGTGGTATTAATGTGCGTGCGTTGCGCACTTTTTGCATACCAGGTATAACCAATTTCGAGGCGCTTAATGGGCGCAACAATATCGTGATAACTGGTAGTGCCGACAATCGTTTCTGTGCGTTCGTCAATCACCACAAAAGCAAAGCGAGTGCCTTGTTCACGTTGTGCTAAGGCAAGGTCAATATACGCGCTAACTGTTTCAGGTGAGGGGGCAGAAGTGACACGTAGTTTCCAAAGTTCACCATCTCGGCAGGCAGATTTCAAGCCTTCGGCATGTTGTTGGCTTAATGGTTCAAGCCGAACTTGATGGTACGACAGTGAAACGGGTACAACGAAATTCATACTTAGTGCTCACGCTGCGACAGAAAACTGATCTTATAACGGAAGTTGGTAACTTTGTTTAATAATTTGGCTTGGCAAATCAGTTTTTACACTGGTGATGCCATTTTTTTTGGTTAAGTGGCTCGACTGAAATTTACGATAACTTTCTAAATCGGGCACAATCACTTTTAGCATTGCATCGCATTCACCCAAAATAATATAGCATTCCATAACTTGCGGGAGCTCTTTCATGGCTTCAATAAAGATATCAATGGTTTCTGCATCTTGCCCAATTAGCCAAATACGTGAAAATAGAATCAGTTGTAAGCCTACTTTTTGTGGATCGACCAAGGTGGTGTAACTTTGAATAATTCCTGCTTCTTCAAGCAATTTGACACGTCTTAAGCAAGATGAAGGCGATAGCCCAATATGTTTAGCCAAATCATTATTTTGGATACGACCATTCTCTTGTAAGTGACGAATAATACTTTTATCTATTCGATCTATCTTCATTGAAATAGTATTAGATGATAATTTCATAAAATAGAATTTAATTCTAAAATAAAGATAAATTATAGAATAATTGCAAGCCTATTTGATATAAAAAAATGGATACTAGCGCCACTTTATTTGTATTTTGAAGTGATTTGAAATGTCCAATTTTACCTTATTTACGCTGACCATTATTCCGCTGGTGCTTACCCCAGGACCCGACATGCTTTTTGTTATTTCTCAAGCAATTGGTAAGAATTTTAAGTCAGGTATGATGGCAACTTTTGGCGTGTGTTCAGGTTACTTGGTGCATTCTGTTTTGGTGGCTTTGGGTATTTCTGCCATTATTGTGTCTTATCCAATGCTTTTTAATGCCATCCGTTTTTTAGGCATTGCCTATTTAATGTATTTATCGGTTTGTCTATTTCGCTCGGTGATTCAATCTAACGGCATACATATTCAAAAAACCAATACGCCAAACCCGATTCGCAAAGGCTTTATCACTTCGTTATTAAACCCGAAAGTTATGTTGATTTATTTTGCAATTTTACCGCAATTTATGACAGCAAAAGGCAATACAGTGATACAAGGTTTAGAATTGTCATTTATTTTTATTGGATTATGTATTATTGTGTATTTAAGCGTTGCTTATGCATTTGTAAAAATGACCCAAAAAGCAGGCTTTGATCAAAGTAAACAACGTTGGTTAGATGCAACTTCTGGCACCATGATTATGCTTGCTGCAACATGGTTGATCGCACATTAACGAGTTCTAGGTTTTCCAACGCCAGCGCAAGCTGGTGTTTTTTTATCTAAGGAAGTGCTAAAAATAACAGAATGTTGCATTTCTTACATTAAACACGCTTTATAACTACAGATTTGCCCTAAAAATATTTGATGTCCTACATGAAGAAAACTGATGATGTTTTCTAAAAAATGAGAAATGAGTATTTTTTAAACGACTGTTTTATATTAATAAAAAATGTAATCCCGTATAATGCTGCTGAATCAAAAAATATTTTTGAACTGACCAAGTCATCATTTTTGCCTAAAAAAACGGTTGGGTCAAAAAATGTGACTTGACCGAAATGCCAAACGCATTGCAAGATAGATGTTGAAAAACAAATTTGAAGAGTATCGCACTTTTCCCCCTTTTTTTATCATTGGATAATACAGCCGAGGATTACATGAAGGCTCTTGTTGCTGTCAAACGTGTGGTGGATGCAAACGTAAAGGTTCGCGTGAAGCCAGATAATAGTGGTGTCGACTTAACGAACGTTAAAATGTCAATTAACCCATTTTGTGAAATCGCAGTGGAAGAAGCGGTTCGTTTAAAAGAAAAAGGAACAGTATCTGAAATCGTTGTGGTTTCGATTGGGCCAAAAGAAGCACAAGAACAAATCCGTTCTTCAATGGCTTTAGGTGCAGACCGCGGGATTTTAGTTGAAACAACAGATGAAATTGGTGCACTCGAAGTTGCGAAAATTTTAAAAGCTGTTGTTGAACAAGAACAACCAGAACTTGTATTACTTGGCAAACAAGCCATTGATGACGACTCTAACCAAGTGGGTCAAATGCTTGCTGCATTGCTTGACGCAGGTCAGGGCACATTTGCTTCTGAAGTGAAAGTCGATGCTGGTAAAGTTCAGGTTACACGTGAAATTGATGGTGGTTTACAAACTGTAGAATTAAAATTGCCTGCAATTATTACCACCGACTTACGTTTGAATGAGCCACGTTATGCGGCACTACCAAACATTATGAAAGCACGTAAAAAACCGCTTGAAACCAAATCTCCTGCAGATTATGGCTTGGCAACGGGCACGAAGCTTAAAACTGTAAAAGTTGAGACACCTGCTGAACGTAAAGCGGGCGTACAAGTGAAATCGGTAGATGAACTTGTAGAAAAATTAAAAAACGAAGCAAAAGTAATCTAAGGGCAGGGATAAAATCATGAGTATTTTAGTTATCGCTGATCACAACAACCAAGCCTTAAATGGTGCGACTTTAAACGTTGTTGCGGCAGCTCAAAAAATCGGTGGTGATATTACTGTTTTGGTTGCAGGTTCTGGCGCTCAAGCTGCGGCCGATGCTGCGGCAAAAGTTGCAGGCGTAAGCAAAGTATTACTTGCTGACAACGCAGTTTATGCAAACCAATTGGCAGAAAATGTGGCAAAACTGGTGGCTGACCTTGCAAAAGGTACGTATAGTCACGTATTAGCTGCATCGACAACAACGGGTAAAAATATTTTGCCTCGCGCTGCGGCATTGCTTGATGTCAGTATGATTACCGATATTATTGCGGTTGAATCGGCTAATACATTCAAGCGTCCAATTTATGCAGGCAATGCCATTGCAACTGTACAATCGGATGAAAGCATAGTTGTGGGTACAGTTCGTGGTACAGCATTTGATGCTGTTGCTAGCGAAGGTGGCTCCGCTACAGTTGAAACAGTGGGCGAAGCGGCCGATGCCGGCGTATCTTCATTTGTAAGTGAAGAAATTGTGAAACTCGACCGTCCTGAATTAACCGCTGCGCGCATTGTTGTGTCGGGTGGTCGTGGTGTGGGTTCTGGTGAAAATTATCACAAAGTGCTCGATCCATTGGCAGATAAATTGGGTGCAGCTCAAGGTGCATCTCGTGCCGCTGTCGATGCAGGCTTTGTACCGAACGATTTCCAAGTTGGTCAAACAGGTAAAATTGTTGCGCCTGATTTGTACATGGCGATTGGTATTTCTGGTGCAATTCAGCATTTGGCGGGTATGAAAGATTCTAAAGTCATTGTTGCAATCAACAAAGATGAAGAAGCGCCAATTAACAGCGTTGCAGATTACTGGTTGGTTGGTGATTTGAACGACGTTGTGCCTGAGTTGGTGGCTAAACTTTAATATAAAAAATTTGATGCAGCCTTGCTTGTACGAGCTTTGTGCTGCATTTAGTTTTTAGTATGAAGTGATTAAAATGAGTGTATGCAAATGCACTCATTTTTTATTTTAGGCACTGTTGTGAAATACAAACATTCCTGCAAGATAGGAACCAATGAAAATAAATGCCATAATTAGGCAACCCAATATTGGATAAAGTGCCAAAGTACATGACTGAGCAAAATGACTTATTAAAATTAGATCATCAACTGTGTTTTGCCTTGTATTCTACGCATTTGGCACTGAATCAGGTCTATCGAAAATTATTGACACCGCTTGGGCTGACCTATCCTCAATATTTAGTCATGCTGATATTATGGGAAACCAATCCACAAACCGTTTCCACCATTGGGCGGCGTTTATTCTTAGAATCTTCAACGTTAACGCCAATGTTAAAACGACTGGAAAAAATGGAACTTTTGTCTAGACAACGTTCTGAGCAAGACGAACGGCAAGTGTTGATTGCTTTAACAGACAAAGGGCAACAATTAAAACAACAGGCAGAAAAAATCCCTGAATTGATTCGAGATCATTCGCAGTGTGATTTACAAAGTTTAAGTGAATTGAAACATCAACTCGACGCGCTGCGTGCTAAATTAATCAAGTAAATCAGTCAAAGGTTTTCAGCAGCTCCAATTTTTATTGGATGATTTAACCGTAACACTGTTACCGATTGCAAATGGATAAAAAAATACTTGTTTTGAAAATTATATCGTGTACGATATAGTTGTAAGCGATAATAATGGAGATTTAAAAATGTCACTTGAAAAAGTTGTCTATGTTGCAAAAGCAAAAGCCACAGGCGGTCGAGATGGCCGCGCGACCTCTAACGATGGTGTGTTAGATGTTCAATTGGGTGTTCCTAAAGAAATGGGTGGAGCAGGCGGCGCGGCGACTAATCCAGAGCAATTATTTGCTGCGGGTTATTCAGCATGTTTCTTGGGTGCAATGAAATTTGTTGCATCACGCGATAAAGTCACTTTGCCAAAAGATTTATTTATTGAAGGTGAAGTGGGTATTGGACCAATTCCAACGGGTTTTAGCATTGAAGTGACTTTAAATATTCATTTAGAAGGCATGGAGCGCGAAGCCGCTGAGGCATTGGTTGAGGCAGCCCATATCGTGTGTCCATATTCAAATGCAACCCGTGGCAACATTGATGTGACTTTAAATGTAATTGTTTAAAACACATCTGTTGTTAAAAAACCGACTGTCAGCACAGTCGGTTTTTTTTTATGAAAAATCTAGCGGATAGATTTTGATGAGCTGGCTTCATTGTAAAATATTGAAAGAATGGTCAAAACCAAGTACAGCTTGAATAGCGTGCCTGCATATTTGATTCGGCAGATGGTTTCAATTTCGGTTAAACTAGTGCATGTTTGCAAAGACTAGGCATGTCACGTTTGAAGCGCTCTCCCATCCAGCATAATAAATTACCCAAAGATTTGAAACCTTGGTTATGTGCAGAAGGTTCTTTAACGCGTCAGTTAACGCAGCTTGCGCAAGGGCAATTCAGGGTCGAGCCTATTGTCGAAGCTTATCGGCGTTTAGAGCAAATAGATGCCCGTTGGATGAATATGCCAAATCATCATATTGCATGGGTGCGCGAAAGTTATTTATTTGGCTGTGAGTCCCAAGCGTGGGTGCGCGCCAAAAGTATTTTTCCGATTTTAAGCTTACGTAAAAAAGCACGAATTTTTCCACATATACAAAAACAACCGATTGGGCGCTTTCTTTTTCAACGCACAACGCCGCAATGCCAACGGCGAATTATTCGTCTGGCAGAGGGCTGGACGCGACAAAGTTGCTATACATGGCACGGTTGTCAGTTTATTGTGCAAGAAACTTTTCTTCCTGCATTTGAAGATTATCTTCGGTTTAACTAAGGAACATTATGGCAGAAATACCGCACACGACATGGCAGCAACGCTTGCAGGCGTATTACTATCTGTGTCGTTTTGACAAGCCGATTGGAACAGAATTGGTTTTATGGCCAACGCTATGGGCATTATGGATTGCAGCAGGTGGTATTCCTGCAAAGTATCTCATTATTGTTATGGTGTTGGGTGCTGTGTTTATGCGCGCAGCAGGCTGTGCAATTAATGACTTCGCCGACCGTAAAGTCGATGGACACGTGGCGCGTACCAAACATCGTCCATTAGCTGCGGGCATTATTCGCCCCATTGAAGCCATTATTGTATTTGCGGTTTTGGTGGTGCTCAGTGCGGGTCTATTATTCTTTTTGCCGATTGAAACCTTCTATTGTGCATTTGGCGCATTATTTTTGGCGTTTATCTATCCATTTATGAAGCGTTATACGCACTTGCCGCAAGTTTTTTTAGGTGCGGCATTTTCTTGGTCGATTCCCATGGCATTTACTGCGGTTGGGCATCCCTTAGATTTAACCTGTTGGTTACTTTATTTTGGTAATTTAGCTTGGACGGTTGCCTACGATACCCAATATGCGATTACCGATCGCGCCTATGATTTAAAAATTGGCGTGAAATCGACAGCTATTTTATTTGGTCGATACGATATTGCCATCATTAGCGTATTACAACTGATCAGCATCGTTTTGATTGGCGCGGCATTGGTCAATGAAGAGTTGTTGCATCCTTACGGAACGATTGCCTTGGCGTTGGTGGCCTGTGATTTTATCTATCAATGGTCGCAAACCAAAGACCGCGACCCACAGCGTTGTTTTAAAATGTTTTTACATAATCGCTGGATTGGGATGATGATTTTTGCTGGCATTTTTGCGGCTTTACTTTAATAATGTAGTTTATCTGGATAGGAATATTTTTATGTCGCAAGATTTAAAACAGCGCGATCGTAAACGTTGGACAATTTTTGCTATTGCTTTGTGTATTCCCATGTTATTGGTATTGGGGCTATTTTTTGCAGCAAAACAAGATGCTCAAACCAAAAAAGAATACGATCAGCTCAGTACAGAATATGCCAATGAGCGTCAAGCGCGAGAAAACCAGCAACACCTCAATAGTGAACAGCAATACCAACAATTGCAAAAAGATCAAGAAGCACAGCTTTCCAAGCCAGCCAAACCATAAAACAGCAATGGGCGATAAAAATCGCCCATTTTTATTTTTGCGGGGCAGGTTCAAATTTTAGCTTAAAGACCACAGCAGTGATGCAGGCAATGATTGCCAATAAAAAAATGTAATACATGGCACCAATTTTACTGTATTGGCCTAAAACTTGTAGCAGCGGCAGCGTCAATCCACCAATGATCGCATAGGCAACGTTATAAGAAAAAGAAATTCCCGAAAAGCGAATAACGGCAGGGAACATTTTTACCAACGCGCTAGGTACAATGCCAACACAACCTGAACATAAGCCAAGCAGCATATACAGCATAAAAATGCTGCTGTGACTGGCACTATTTAAACTGTTATAAAATACTGCGGCCACAATGGCTAACGTTGCCGAACCCCACAGCATGACTTTTGCACAGCCCAAGCGGTCAGCCAACATTCCCGTTAAAATACAGCCCAGCATTTGCATTAAAATAGCCGCACTTTGCATTTTAAAGGTGAGTGCACGTTCATAGCCAAAACCGTTCATTAATAAATTCGGCATGGCCAAAATAATGACCACCACGCATCCCGTTAAAAACCATGTAAATAACATGCCAATTGCAACTGCAGGTTTGTGTTTTTGCAAAACTTGTTGAATTGGAAGTGCTTTGGCTAATTCTTTACGTTGCTGCATGGCTTTAAATACAGGTGTTTCGTGTAAATAACTACGTAGATATAAGGCAAATAAACCAAAAATTCCGCCTGCAATAAATGCAATTCGCCATGCCCAAGAATGAATTTGCTGCTCATTAAATTGAATGGAAATACACAAAGACATGACTGCACCGAGTAAAATCCCTAAAGATAAGCCTGCGGTGAGTAATCCGTTGGCAAAACCGACGCGTTTTTCTGGTGCATGTTCTGAAACAAAGGTCCAAGCAGCAGGAATTTCACCGCCAATGGCAATACCTTGAATAATTCGCATCAATAATAAAAGCAGCGGTGCAGCATAACCAATGCTTGCAAAGGTTGGCAAAAGTCCAATGATGAGCGTGGGCAGCGACATGAGTAAAATAGACAAAGAAAACAAGCGTTTTCGTCCAACCAAGTCGCCAAAATGCGCCATGACGACGCCACCTAGTGGCCTGAAAAAATAGCCGGCAGCAAAAATGCCGTAGGTATTCAGCATTGCCCAAAATGGACTGAGCGTGCTTGGAAAGAATAAATCGGAAATGATTTTTGCGTAAAACACATAAATCACAAAATCGTAAAACTCTAATGCGCCTCCTAGCGAGGAAAGGACGAAGGTGCGTTTATCTTGAGATGAGAGTTGGGTTGTGGCATCCATGCTTTATAATATGTAACAATAAAATTGGCTTGATGTTACTGTAAAAATGCTTAAAAAGTAACTGATTCAACGCGATAAACTTGCACCATTGGTTAAACTTATTGGCGGAATAACATTGGGGAAATACAGAGCAGCAAACCAATAATGCTCATAAGTGTAATATTTTCAATAAAATAAGGGAAAATCATTAAACCAAACCCACAGATCAAAGGCACAACCACTTTCTGTTTTTTGCCATACAGAAAATAACCGAAGCCAATCGAGCTAAAAACTAATCCAAGCAGTAAAGAGGTTGTATTCATAAAAAAATCAGGCCATTTTTGCCATCAGATTAGTACGAAAAGCTGAAAACCAGATTAATTGTTTTTGTGTTTAGTTTAATAAGTCACGAATTTAGCGAAAGTGAGTTTGTGATAGACTCATTAAGAGCAAAACATGATAGAGAAAAAGAGCGAAATGACCATTTTACCTGTGGCTCAGCGTGGCGAAAACATTTTAACGCTTAAAGCGGTACCTGTAGCTGCCAATGAATTTAACAGTGAGTGGCTAACACAATTGTCTGCTGCCATGTTTGACACCATGTCCGAACGCAATGGCGTTGGTATTGCTGCGCCGCAAGTGTATATTTCAAAACGGGTGATTATTGTCGCCTCGCGCTCTAATCCACGTTATCCCGATGCGCCAGAGATGGACCCGATTGTGATGGTGAATCCTGAAATTTTAGAATTTTCTGTATCGACCTGTTTAGGCGAAGAAGGTTGCTTAAGTGTACCGAATGAACGTGCGATGGTGGAACGTGCTGAAATGGTGCGTGTACGTTATTTCACTTTACAAGGCGATGAAGTTGAAAGCGCTTATCGCGGGTTTCCAGCCCGAATTGTACAACATGAAATAGACCATTTAGATGGTGTCTTGTTTGTGGATCGACGCTGATTTCCTAAGCCTTGTTTAAAACAAAAAATTTAGCCCTTAAACTGTTGTGGCGTTTTACCTAAATGACGTTTAAACATGGCACTAAAGGCGCTGGCATTGGTATAACCAAGCGATGTTGCAATACTTGAAATCGCTTCGCCATGACCAATTTTACTTAATGCCAAGGCAATGTGAAGCTGCTGAATCCAACTTCGATACGACAGCCCAGTGTCTTTTTGAAACATTCGCATTAAGGTACGTGGGCTCGTACTAATTTCATCGGCCCATGCATTTAAATCTTTTAGATCATTTGGCGTATCAAATAAAGCCTGACAAATTTTTAATAGTCGCGCATCTTTAGGCCATGGAATTTGAATGGGCAGTAAATTGGCTTTATGAATTTCCTCAAAAATAAGCACTTGTAACGCTCTGAATAATTCATCTGAATTGATGCCACTGCTGATGGGTAGGTGATGCGTTTCGTTTAAACGAATCAGTAATTCATGTAATAAGTTGCCTACACGAATAATAAAACAATGTTGGCTCATTACCCGTGCTGCTTTTTCTTCAATTAACGCCGTATTCATTTTTACATAGCTGAGTGCAATCACGCTATGTTCAATCCGTGCCGGAATCCATAAGGCACATTTGGGCGGCACAATCCACATTTGCTGCGGTGTATAAACTTGAATGGTGCCTATTGACGCGTACAGTAATTGTGCTCTTAAATGAGCATGTGGATAGGTAATGTCCTTATAAATATGTTCGGATGATTGACCAATAATCAATTCAGAATGATCGATATTCACTTAAAGTTGTCACTTATACAATATTAATTGGAAGATAATGCTGTTTCGGTCGCTTTACAATTGTTTTCTCTTGAAAAAATGGAGCTTTAGAGATGACAGATTTGGCACAAATTAAAGACGGTTTGGATGAAATAGACAACCAGCAATCACACAAAATGATTATTAAAATCGTCGGTGCTGTTGCGGTCGCACATTTACTGAATGATTTAATTCAGGCGGTGTTACCTGCAATTTATCCCATGTTAAAAGCCAATTTCTCTTTAAGCTTTGTGCAAGTTGGGCTAATTTCCATGGTGTACCAAATAACAGGCTCATTATTACAACCGTGGGTTGGCCTATATACCGATAAATATCCTAAGCCGTATTTATTACCAATTGGTATGTGTGTCACTTTTGTGGGTATTCTGGTTTTGGCATTTGCACCGAGCTTTGGCTTATTGTTGCTTGCATCGGCAATGATTGGTGTGGGTTCGGCAACATTTCATCCTGAAGCATCACGTGTCGCGCGTATGGCATCGGGTGGGCGTTTCGGTACAGCACAATCGACCTTTCAAGTCGGCGGCAATACCGGTACTGCCATTGGGCCATTATTGGCGGCGATATGTATTGTGCCTTTTGGGCAATATGCGGTGGCAGGGTTAATCCTTTTTGCGTCATTGGCAATTTGGATTTTAACGCAGGTGAGTCATTGGTCGGTTAAAAATGCTCAAAATCTAAGTATATTTAAGGCCAAAGCCGAGCAGACCAAATTACATGGCCAAAAATTGGTGATTGCGTTAAGTACCATCTGTGTATTGATGTTTGCTAAATTTACCTATATTGCAAGTATTGCAAATTACTTCACGTTTTACTTAATTCATAAATTTCATGTAGGTTTGCAAACAGCGCAATTGCATTTATTTGCCTTTTTAGCGGCTGTGGCACTGGGAACTTTTGTGGGTGGGCCGATTGGCGACAAAATTGGACGTAAAGCCGTGATTTGGGTGTCCTTTTTAGGTATGGCGCCATTTGCATTAATTATGCCGTATGCCGATTTATTTTGGACCACGGTGTTATCTATTATTGCAGGCTTAATTTTATCTTCTGCATTTTCTGCAATGGTGGTCTATGCGCAAGAAGCCATTCCGGGTCGGATTGGAATGGTTTCAGGGTTAATGTTTGGCTTAATGTTTGGCGTCAGTGGTATTGCAGCCGCAGGTTTAGGGTATTTAGCCGATTTAAATGGCATTGAATGGGTCTTTAAACTATGTTCATTTATGCCATTATTGGGTTTTGCGACCATCTTCTTACCCAATACACGCATTAAAAAATAAAGTACAGCCAAATGGCGTGAAGTGCATTTTCACGCCATTTGGAAAAGTATTTGTAGTGAAGCAAATAGAGCCTTGGCTTTCATTTAGATGTTTGTCTGGTTGTTCAAAGTCTTAGTCTGAGTGCAATTCATTGGTCTATTTTGTTTATTTCAGAAATTTTATAACCATAATGATGTTTACTGCCGAATCTTTGCTTATGTCTAAAGCCCCAATTTCTTGTTATCCAAAAATAGAATGATCTCAAAAGATGTATATGCAATTGCAAAAAGGGTAGCGCCGTCATCTTAATGCAATAAATGAAGCGTTAAATGAAAAATATAACAATGAAGTGATGATTTTATAGCCCATAAAAATGATTTGAAATGATCGCACTAATTCCTAGTGTTGTATAAAAATTCTGCAAAACTATGCGGTCTGATTTAAAATAAAGCAAAAGATCGGAAATAGTTTTTTCTGAAAATCAGAATGTCATATAATTGTCATAATTTAAATGAAGAATAAGGGGACTTTTTGATCCCCTTTACATGACTGCATGAATTCAAATATTCCTCCTGCACAAGAGTCAGTACAACTTGATCCAGTAAAGCCATCAAATGTACATGCACCGACGCCTAAATTTTTTATGCCGGTGTTTCTGACGGTTATTATTGCGACATTAATTTATATTGCTTTGCAAGTGAATGCTGATTTAGCCAATGTTCCACCATTAAATCTGTATTCTGTTGTTCTTTTATCTACCGCGTTAGTGATTGCTTTAGGCTTTGAGTTTGTTAATGGTTTTCATGATACAGCCAATGCCGTTGCAACAGTGATTTATACCAATTCTTTATCTGCACCTGTGGCGGTAATGTGGGCGGGCTTTTGTAACTTTTTAGGGGTCATGCTCGCAAGCGGTACCGTTGCTTACGGCATTATTGCACTGTTGCCTGTTGAACTGATTATGAATGTGGGCAGTGGCGCAGGCTTTGCAATGGTGTTTGCACTGTTAATTTCAGCCATTTTGTGGAATTTAGGCACTTGGTTCTTTGGTATTCCTGCCTCAAGTTCGCACACCTTAATTGGTTCAATTTTAGGTGTGGGCATTATGAATCATTTGCTTACGCAATCGACTGGCGCGTCAAGCAGTGGTATCGACCTTGATCAGGTATTAAAAGTCGGTAAGGCATTACTGTTTTCGCCTTTAATTGGTTTTGTGTTTGCAGCGCTGATTTTCTTATTGGTGAAATTCTTTTTTAAACGCCATTTTGAATTGTTTCAACCGCCAAAAGGTGCTGAACCACCACCACCGATTATCCGTGCGATTCTCATTTTTACCTGTACAGGGGTTAGTTTTGCACACGGTTCTAACGATGGGCAAAAAGGTATGGGCTTAATCATGCTGATTTTGGTTGGATTGGTCCCGCTTGCCTATTCGTTAAATAAAAATATGGATAGCCAACAGCTACAAAGTTTTGCGCAGTTGTCGTCACAAACATCGGTATTAATTGCGCCAGAACATCAAAAAATTGATGATCAAGACGCTGAACATGTACTTACATTGTACTTACAAGATAAGAAAATCACCCCAGAAGTTTTGCCAGCACTGGCTAGCATGACGCAGCATTTGGGTGAAGAAATGCAAAGCTATACTTCACTTAAAGATATTCCTGAACATCAAGTGACTGAAATTCGCAACCAAATGTTCTTAAGTACAAGTGCGCTAAAAAGCTTAGCTAAAAAAGACGCTTTACCACATTGGACTGCTGAACAAGACAAAACCGTAAAAGCTTACCAAAAAAGCTTAGATGGTTTCTTACAGTATATTCCAACATGGGTAAAAGTTGCTGTGGCATTGGCATTGGGCTTAGGCACCATGGTGGGCTGGAAGCGTATTGTGGTTACTGTGGGCGAGCGTATTGGTAAAAACCATATGACTTATGCGCAAGGAATGTCGGCAGAGTTGGTTGCAATGAGTACCATTGCAGCAGCAGATGGTTTTGGTTTGCCAGTTTCTACTACGCACGTTTTAAATAGTGCGGTTGCTGGAACCATGGTTGCCAATAAATCTGGCTTACAAGCTTCAACCATTCGTAGTATTTTGTCTGCTTGGGTTCTGACTTTACCAGTAACGATTTGTTTGTCTGGTGGTTTGTACTGGTTGTTCTTGAAATTTATTTAAAGCTGTCGGGCTACATTAAATAAAAAAAGCTTTGCCTCGGCAAAGCTTTTTTTATGGGTTAAGGTAATTGAGATTATTTTTTAAACATAAATTTGTTTTTCACTAATCCGTACACGGCAGAAAAGGGCAGCGCACTTCTGACCAAATAAGCAGCATTCCACATTCCACCATGATTGGCACCTTCCATAAGCAACTCTAAAGGGTGTTCAGGGGTATTCTTGGCTTGTGCCAAACTGCTCGGGTTGCGTAAATCGTGAATCCACATTGCGGCCATAATGGCATTGGTGGTTTCTGGTTCAAAAGCTTCTACATCAAACAAATGTGCGCCAGAAAAAGCCGCTTTAAGCAGTGGATTTTTGGTGACCGACTGGGTTGTGGTGGAAGGTGCAATGTTAATACAGACATGTTGTCCCTGAGTTTTTGCCACAATGGCACGCCATTGCTGAATGCGTTTTGCCAGTGCGTAATTCGGGCCTTGTTCAAGCACTAAACAGTCGGCAATGCTGTAACTTTTACCATTATTGGAACGAATGGCTCGATGCGTGTGCGGTCTTAAAAAATGACGAATACTTAAACCTGAAACACCTTTGGCTAGCATTTTTTCTAAGGTAGAACGCTGACCGAGTTTTTGGCGCGCACGTTGCATCACTTGGGTGGGCACCGCGTAAATATCGGTGGGTGTGCACATAAACATCAGTGTGCTGTCGGGTTTTTTGCTGCTTACATATTGCATAATGGCATCCATCGCCATGGCGACACGGACATGTTTTTCGCCATCTAAATAAGCAATCGCTGCAAGGTCAAGCTGTTCTGGCATTTTCGCCAGCCAATCTGCAATTTCTGGAGTTTGGGTTAAAAGGTTGGCACCCAATAACGAAATAAATTGATCGCTGTGGTTTAAACGCGTGCTTGCAGGGGCAATTAAGGTGGCATTGCCATCTTGAATAGTTTTTAAAATACGCGTCCACACGTTTTCATTGGGCAAATCGATTGCCACAATATTGGCTTTCCACTTCGACAACCACGTTAATGGACCCGCTTCAGAACCTGCACCAAATAAAACCATAGTTCGGTCTGACAAATCTAACCATTCAGGGTGGGCTTGTACGGCTTTTAGTGCTTCGGCATGGCTGGCTTCTATAATGCCTTGTTCCTGCCATGCATCAATTTGCGCAAGTAAAGCTTGTCCTTGTAAGTTTTTTCCGCCGTAAGGAATATACCATTCGGGTGCTTGGCTGCTTTGCCCCTTAATGGTAATGCTATGCAACGGTTGTATTTGTGGCGCTTGCATAAAATTTTGCAGGCATAATTTGCTGTCTTGACGATGAAACTCAAATAATTGATGGGCTTTTTGTAAGCCATGTTTTGCAATTTTGAAGGGGTTTTCTTTGAGGCGAATACTATCTTCAACCATTTTTCTAAAATAAACAGGATATTTTTTTCGCCAGTTTTTTTCTTTGATCACCTCTTTCGAGGCTTTATTATCAATGAGAGCCAAGGCTTCAGACAAAATTTGCTGTCCCGTCCGTGATGTGCTTATACGTTGATCTTCATCGCAGGGGAATTGGAGTCCTTCTCGTGTTTCTGACATGCAAGTCGTCCTTTAAAATAATAATTTGACAGTTATATTAATTATGGCGTGATTTGGCACTTTTCGACCAGTATTTCTTGCGAGAAAATGTAGCAAATCATCACAGAGTGTATCTTTATTTAGTCGTGCCGGAAGCTCCATAAATGACAATCATCACTTATGGAGGCTGTTTTAAAGATACGCTATAGAATGATTATATTTAGAACGGTAGTTGTGTTAATTCGACTAAAAAATGTGGCAACACTTTGGGATTGATCAGCAAGGTGACAACAACACCGTAGGCGGCCCCCCAAAGGTGCGCACTGTGATTGACATGTTGTCCTGTTCTTTTAGACGACCAAATGCTATAGCCCACATAAAGTACAGCAAAAATAATGGCAGGCACAGGAATAAAGAAAACGAGAATTAAATTCCAAGGTTTAAACAAAATGTAGGCAAACAAAACTGCAGACACCGCACCAGATGCACCCAAGCTTGCCCATTGGTAATCGTTTCTATGCTTAAAGTAGCTTGGTAAAATAGAAAAAATTAACGCGCCAACATAAAACAGCACAAAGCCCATATTAAAGGCATATTGTCGGTAAAATTGCTCAATGGCACTGCCAAAAAAGAACAGGGTAATCATATTAAACAGCAAATGCGTACCATCGGCATGCACAAAACCATAGGTAATAAAACGATCGTATTGACCTTTTTGCATTGCAGGTGGCCAAAAAATGAGACGATTCATTAGTGCCTGATTAGAAAAAGCCAACAATGAAATGATTACGGTAAGAATAATGAGCGTAATACTATGGTTAAAGGGTAACTGAAGCATAAGTTTTTATCGCAAAAATAAGGTCAATATAAAAATTAAAAAAACAATTCCGACAATTTTAGTTGATTTTTCTCAATTACCCCATATTTTTAGTTAAAATACAGCCTTCATATTGAGGAAAGAAAACGTCATGTCGACTGAGAACATCAACTCTGCGGTGGCAGGAACAGAAGAAATTCCAAATTTATTGATTACGCCTTCTGCTCAAGAATATTTAGCAGACCTCTTGGCGAAACAAAATACGCCGGGTATTGGTGTTCGTGTGTTTGTAGAAAGTGCGGGTACACCTCGTGCAGAATGCTGTATGGCATATAGCGCGCCAGAAGAAGTTGTACCGACAGATTATAAGCAAGATTATCCAAATTTTCCTGCTTTTATTGATGCGCCGTCTATCCCATATTTACGTGACGCGGTTATTGATTATAACAAAGACCGTTTTGGTGGGCAGTTAACATTCCGTGCACCTAACTCTAAGGTACCACGCGTTGGTGCAGATGCTTCGATTGAAGAACGTATTGCTTATGTATTGCAAGCGGAAATTAATCCCGGTTTAGAAGGGCATGGCGGAAATTGTAGTTTGGTTGAAGTGATTGACGATGCCGAGCACGGATTAACCGCAGTGTTAAAATTTGGCGGTGGCTGCCAAGGTTGTTCTGCAATTGATGTGACATTAAAACAAGGTGTTGAAACCACATTACAGCAGCATATTCCGGAGCTAAAACGTGTGGTTGACCAAACTGACCATAGCCAAGCAGAAGGTGCTTATTTTAAA
Organism: Acinetobacter sp. MD2(2019); assembly: GCF_035615615.1. Classification (NCBI taxonomy): domain Bacteria; kingdom Pseudomonadati; phylum Pseudomonadota; class Gammaproteobacteria; order Moraxellales; family Moraxellaceae; genus Acinetobacter; species Acinetobacter sp. MD2(2019). The sequence goes on from NZ_VTDU01000009.1 coordinate 54,166, forward strand.
TAAGTTTTTTTTGCTAAATAAAAAAGACCTCTTATGAGGTCTTTTTTTAGTTTATAGATACAAACTGAATGTTAGAACTTCGCTTCTAGTGAAAGCGTGAAGCGACGTGGTTCACCATAAATTAAGCCATTATAGAAACCATATTGGCGGTAGTAAGTTTTATCAAACAAGTTACTTACATTTAAACTTGCAGAGAAGTTTTTATTGATGTCGTAACGTGCCATTGCATCAAATAATGTATAACCTTTAACTTTAAGTGGGGTGTTATCGTATGTTGGAATACCATCTTTAAGAACTGGGTTACCACTTGCGTCTAGAATTGGTCGACCTGGGTTTGGTGTATTAATTGTTGGAGTTTGCCAAGATGCACCAGCACCAATTGTTAAACCGTTGATATAGTCAGAAAGGTTGTACGTTGTATGGATGCGGAATAAATTACGTGGATCTTTGCGATCTGCTGTGCTTTGGTCTTTAACAGACAAATAAGTATAACCCGCAGAAACATTCCAGTTATCGGTTACAGCACCAGAAATTTCGGTTTCAAAACCTTGGGTTTCACGACCAGTACCTTCAAAATATGCTTGTGTGCCTGCAACACCTTGTACAAGGTTATCACTGTCTTTTATCGCAAGATTTTTTTGCTTGGTTTTAAATACTGCTAAAGAGGCATTTAACGTATCATCGAACCATGCACCCTTAATTCCTACTTCATAGCTTTGGCCAGTAATTGGGTTTAACACATCTCCATTCTGTTTTTGCTGTGATTGTGGTGTAAAGATATCTGTATAACTTGCATAGGCAGAATAATTTTCTGCAAAGTTGTACACTAAACCGTAATAAGGTGTCCATGCATGAGTACTTTTTTGACCACTTTGACCACTTAGTGTGCCATTTTCTGTATAACTGTTTATGTATGTATTGTAATAACTACGGCGAACACCTGTAATTAACGATAAGTCATCCATCAAACTGAAACGTGCTGCTAAATAGCCACCATATAAATTTGTAGTTGTCTGTTTATTTGCACCTGTGCGAGTAGCAATAATATCGCTATATTCGTCACCCGACCATGTACGCCAGTTGGTTGATAGATTCGTCCGGTATTGACAGCTTGTTGGGCCACTTGAAGTAACACCATCTATATTACAATTAAATGCCCATTCTTTATCCTGCGTCTGTGAACCAGTCATGCCCAACATTAAATCATGTTGGCGACCGAATAGTTGAAATGGACCCGAGAGTGAAATATCTAAAACATCATTTTTTGTTTCTGATTCACTATGAAGAGCATTTAAATAAGCACCAGTACCATCTTGATTCCAATGTGGATATTCATTTCCTGTTAACGGCTTACCATTGTTTCCAATAATATCATTTCCATTTGCATCTTTCTTCTTAATGCTTCTATTATTTACCTTCACTACACCAAGATTGTTTAAAGCTTCACTTTCAGTATGTGCATAATGTGTACTGAGTTTCCAATCGTTTGCTAACTGGCTGTCTAAAGAAGTAAAGAAGGTTATACCTTCATATTCTGAGCGGCTCCAATCTGCAGTTGGATTGAATTTACGGCTGAAATTAGTGGTGGTTGCATCTGCAAACCATACAGGTACGTTGGTTCCCCAAGAAACACCATGCTCTTTTTTATTGTCATATTGGAAGCCCGCACCAATGGTGGTGTCGTCAGATACATCAGCCGCAATACTTGCCAGTACACTGGTACGTTTGAAGTTTTCACGTTCGCGGAAACTGTCTGAATCTTCAGAGCTCACCACCAAACGCGAACGTACTGAACCTTCTTGAGTTAATGGAACATTAATATCGCCTACAACGCTTTTTTTGTCCCAACTGCCGGTACGTAATTTTACGCTACCACCTAATTCTTTTTTCGGAAGCTTACGCACTAAGTCGATGGTTGCCGAAGGGTCGCCTGTACCCCCTAACAAACCATTGGCACCACGCACAATACTGACTTGTTCATACAAGTCCATATTTAGTGAGTTACCGGCACCATCAAAATCTGATTCGCCAGAAATCGCTAAACCGTCCGATTTATAATTAGTAATATCGTATCCACGTGCACGATAGGTGGTACGACCACCCACATCAAGCTGATTAAAAGTAATCCCTGTTGCTTGACCCATCACATCGTCAATGGTTTGTGCATTGGTATCGTCTAATTGTTGGCGAGTAATTACAGAAACCGACTGAGGTGTTTCTTTAGGGCTTAAAGCCAAACCTGTCGAAGAACTGGTTTTTTGTGTTGTGTAAGTTTTTGGTTTTTCTGTACTTACTTTAATTGTTGGTAGTACGGATGTATCGCTTGCGTTTTGCTCTTCAACGGCAGCATGTGCTGTACCTGTGATAAGAACTAAACTGACGATACTTAAGAGGTAATTTGGATTACGTTTGTACCATAAAAGGGATGGCTGCTTTTTTGGTAAACGTTTATCAGTAGTATGATTTTTCATAAGTTTAAACATTTATTTAATAAGATAGGGGGATGAGCTCTGAGCTTTAGAAAAAGAATAGACTGCACAGATGCTGATACATAATGTAACATTAAGCGTAAATGATATCCATTATTATCTTTATTTTAAATCAACTTTTTTATCTTAATGCATTTTTTTAATTCAATTATTTCATTTGAAAACGATAAAAAAAACCGCAGTTTATGGCTGCGGATTTTGTGTAAGCAAATTGTAAACTTGCGCGGAATAATAAAATTTCCGTAATAATAAATCTGCACGTTGCCTTAAATATCCCGTTGTAGACAGCCGTAGTAAAAGCGGTTGAATTAACTGTTGTAATTCATGGTCTAATATTTGCTGGTTAATGTTTAAATCTTGCAAAAGCGCTGCAAAAGTGCGGTTTTGGTTACGGATATACCACGTGTAAATGCCGTCATGCAGTTGTTGTTTTAAGTAATCGCTTTGACGGAAATAATCCCAAAATTGCTGCGTTAATTGAACAATTTGAGGCAAATCTTCTAAAACAATATAATTTTTTAAGACACTTAAAGGCTGGGTTTTAATTTTATGCCATAAATTGGCTTGAAAATGATAAAGCTTTTCGTCATCGAAATGTTGATTCAGCACGGTTTCGCTTAACTGACTCAGTTTTAAAATATTTTTTTGTAAATAATTTGCAATGGTATCGTCTAGACGGCTATCTGTGACGGTTTCTAACACCGATTTGCCCATTTTCATAAACCGTCCAACATGTGGCACGTGTTTATTCATACTGTGGTCGAGATAATCTTGTAATGCATGCTGAATAAGCTGCGAAATTAAAGCATGAAAAGCCGGTTGTGTGACCACGTGGTGAACAAGTTTGGTGCGGTGTTCTGTTTTGCTTGAAATATATTGCGCCAATTCATCAATCGCCATCACATCGGCGACATCTTCAATATTTGTTGTATCGTTAATGCTGTGGCTGAGCGCAAAGTGTAATTGGGTTGCCAATTGCTCAGTAAAAAACGTGCTAAGCGGTGTATTTAAAATTTGTTGCTGAATGAGTTGTTGAATGTGCTCGACGGGCCATAAATCTTGCAGCGTTTGGCGCTTAAACCATTCAAAAAAATGTAGATATTCGCTTTGTATGTTGTCTGAATGAAACTCATGTTCTAAAAATTGAAGATGCAATTCGATGAGTTGTTCAATGTGTGGATGTGGGGTGTAATGGCTCATTTTCTGGGCTGCAACACAAAAGATATAAATTTGAGTATACCGTGTCTGTGTTGCAAAATTTGCAATGGGTGAGGTGAATGCGTAAAAAAAGTACATTGCTTCATGTCGTTGTTGGTCTTTTTACTTATTTTAAAAACTGAGAATTTGTTTAAAATGGTAAAGCTTTAAATCGAAGTGAAGTTTTTATTTTTGTATATTTAAAATAGATGTTTTTGAATTTTAGCTGCAAAATTATATAAAAAAGCTTATTTTTATTGCTATATATTGAATTTTAAATTTGTTGTTTAAGAACAAATTTGGCTTATGCTTTAGTGCAATAAACCCATAAACGACAGTTTTGGTCAGTGACAAGCCATAGCCTAAACTTTACAATGCTTAGACTCTTATCATTCAACGAATGGGAAATATATGTTAACGGCACAAGAAGCTCTAGAGCGTTTAAAGCTAGGTAATCAGCGTTTTATTAGTGGTAAGTCTTCTATCGCAAATGTAATTTCTCATGAACATCGTGCGCAATTAACTGAAGATCAAAATCCATTTGCCATTGTATTGGGCTGTTCCGATTCACGTGTGCCTGCAGAAATTGTATTTGATCAAGGCTTGGGCGATTTATTTGTGATTCGTGTTGCTGGTAACATTGTTGCACCGTCACAAGTGGGAAGTGTTGAATTCGCCGCAGCACGTTACGATTGTGCGGTTGTGGTGGTTTTAGGGCATACCCATTGCGGCGCAGTTCAAGCAACCATTGATACGTTAATGCATCCCGATCAGCCACCATCAGACAATTTAATGTCTATTGTGAATCGGGTTCGTCCTTCGGTTGAAATTTTAATGCAAACCGATTTAAAACATGATTTATGCAAACTTTCGACGCATGCAGTGCGTTCAAATGTGTTTGCTTCAGTCAATCAGTTACGTCATGGCTCGGCTGTGCTTGAAAGCTTAATTGAAAAAGGCAAAATGATTGTTGTGGGTGCAGAATATTCCTTAGAAACGGGTGAAGTGGTTTTCTTCGATTTTTAATGTTTGAATAAAAGAATAGATACACAAGTAGGGCGCGAACACTTTTTAAAGTTGTAAGCGCCCTTATTTTTTAAATTTAATGTTTTAATGCTTGTTGAATATATGGATAAGCATTGTTTAATAAAATCGGCTGCGCTTTGGCATTTGGATGAATCAAATCTTTTTGCATTAAATCTTTACGTCCAGCCACATGTTCTAAAAAGAAGGGCAATCGGCTAATTTTATATTGCTGACTAACGGTAACATAGGTTTGTGCAAAGGCTTGACCATAAGCCTGCCCATAATTTGGCGGCAGTTTCATGCCAAATAAAACAACGGTGGCATTTTGTTGTTGGCCTAAATGAACCAGTTTTGCTAAATTTTGCTGTATCGTTTGTGGCGGTTGACCTCTTAATCCGTCATTTCCACCCAATTCAATGACTAAAATATCGGGTTGATGGATTTTTAATAGTTTAGGCAAGCGCGCCAGTGCGCCTTTGGTGGTTTCACCACTCACGCTTGCATTGACGACTTTATGCTGTTTCGGATACTGTTGATTCAAACGTTGCTGTAATTGTGTGACCCAACCCTGATTGGGTTGTAAACCATAACCAGCACTAAGACTGTCACCTAAAATCATAATGGTTTTTGCATGCGCTGTTGGTAAACAAAAGAAAATAGCAAATGTAAAACATAAAACAAGAACTGGAGTGCGCCAAGCTATCTGCATTTAGGATCTCCCTTGGTTTTTCCCATGAGGACATTTTTTATCATGCCACAAGTGATTATTTCTGCAAAAAATTTAACACAAAAAGTTGAGTTACCGCATCAAACGCTTACCATTTTAAATGAAATTAATTTAGATATTTGTTCTGGCGAGCAAGTCGCAATTACTGGGCGCTCAGGTTCGGGTAAATCGACTTTACTTGGCATTTTAGCCACACTCGATCGGGCAAGTGCTGGTGAGTTATGGCTGTGTGGTCAGGCGGTGCATGAGTTAAATGAAGAGCAACGTGCAAAATTACGCCTGCAATCGGTGGGTTTTATTTTTCAGTCATTTCAGTTGTTATCGCATCTATCGGCCTTAGAAAATGTGTTGTTGCCACTGCGCTTACAGAAAAAATTTAATTATGCTACGGCATCGGCAAAAGCGCATACCATGCTTGAGCGGGTGGGGTTGTCTGCGCAAATTGAGCAAATGCCAAAGGTGTTGTCTGGTGGCGAGCAACAACGTGTGGCGATTGCAAGAGCATTAATTAGCGAACCCCAAATTATCTATGCCGATGAACCCACAGGCAACCTAGACCGCCAAACCGCAAAAGAAATTGAGCAGCTTTTATTTGATCTGAACCAAGAAATGGGCGTGACCTTGGTTGTGGTCACTCACGATTTAAACTTGGCGGCACAGTGCCAAAAACATTACCAATTACAAGAAGGCCAACTGGTTGCCGCGCTTAAAAATAAGGAGAGGGTGGAATGAACTCCTTATTCAAGCCGTTTCTGCAACAAAATATCCGCAACCAAAGCCTTTGGTTATTGCTCTGCGCACTCAGTTTAGCCATTTGTGCGACCACCGCTTTAAAATTTAGCAATGCTCAGGTGCAACAAGCAGTACGTTTACAAGCGGCACAAATGCTGGCTGGCGATTTATCGCTAACAGATCAGAGTCCCATTCAGCCCAAATATTTAGACCAAGCACAACAACTACAATTGGCACATTCTAATGTAACTGTGTTTGGCACCATGGCCAGAAATAATCAGCAATTTGTGATGGTCACAGCCAAAGCCATCGATGCGAATTATCCGCTTCGTGGGCAGTTGGGAATAACGCCCAATCACACAAAAATTCAAAAAGGTGAGCTTTGGTTAAGCCCGAGAGCGCAAGATTTATTACAAGCCAAATTAGGCGATGAAATTAATATTGCTGATGCAAAACTGAAGTTTACTGGCGTTATTCAGCGCGATTTAAATCAGGAAATGGGTTTTTCTGGATTTTCTCCTAGCGTGATTTTATCTGCACAAGATATTGCTCAAACTCATGCCATTCAAACGGGTAGCCGTATTGAATATCGGCTATTACTTGCAGGAACAGCACAAGCAATAGGGCAATATCAGCAATGGTTTAAAAAGCAGCAGCCGAAGCTAAAAAATGGTACTAACAATGAAATTCAGGGCAATTTACAGTTAAGAAATGCCGAACAAGGCAATACACGGTTATTAAAACCGTTAAAGAATTTAGATGTATTTTTACAATTAGGTAATTTGGTTACTTTGTTGCTTTGTGGTATTGCCATTGCGTTGGCAAGTCGCCGCTTTGTTGCGCAAAGCCAAGACCAAATTGCGCTATTACGCTGCTTGGGTGCAAAGCGTGCTCAAATTTTGACGATTTCACTGTTTTTAATGTTGGGCTTAATGGTTGTTTCGACCTTGCTGGGTTGGGGGATCGGTTTAGGTTTGGGCGCAGTGTTATTGCATTTTATTGTGCAGTTTGTTCCTAATTTGGTGGTGCATTCTGGTGTAGATAGTATTTTTCCAGCTTTAGGAACGGCATTTTTAACCAGTGCTGCGGTATTGTTGGGGTTTATTGCGCCCAATCTGTATCAACTGTTTCGTGTGCCGCCCATCCGTGTGATTCGCCCCGACACCACAACACGCAAGCGTTATTTTTTTAGCGCGTGTATAGGTATGCTGTGTTTGGTTGGCTTGAGTTTTGTTTTAACGCGCAATTTGGGCCTGACCTTTAGTTTATTGGCGGCAATAACGCTTATTGGTAGCGTGTTTTTTGTTGCTTTGTGGTTGCTGCTGCGTTGGCTTAAACAACGTCAAAATCGTTTTTCAGCGTATCTGCGGTTGCCTGCACAAACGGCTGCTTATATAACCATTTTGGCGTTGGCAGTAAGCCTCATGGCGGTTTTGTGGGTATTAAAAACCGACTTATTAACACGTTGGCAGCAGCAATTACCTGCCAATACTCCAAATCAATTTGTTTATGGTTTAGCCCCAACCGATAAGCCTGCTTTTGAACAACAGTTAATCCAATATAAATGGGCGCATACGCCGTTGTATCCGAATATTCGGGCAAGATTGGTGGCAAAGAATGATCAGCCATTTTCAGCACAATTGGTGCAGCAAAATAATAGCTTAAGGCGCGAACTCAATTTGACCCAGTCGGTGCATTATCCCGCAGACAATAAAATTATTGCAGGCAGAGCTCAGTTGCTACATGCAGGTGAGGTTTCGGTTGAAGATAAGACGGCACAGGCATTGGGAATCCACTTGGGCGATCAACTCACCTTTCAATTACCAGAAGGTGATTTAAAAGCCAAGGTGGTTAATTTTAGGAAGGTCACGTGGGAGAGTTTTAGCCCAAACTTTTTCTTTATTTTTGCGCCCGAAAGTATGGATGACAATGCAGGAAGTTATTTGGGCAGTTTTTATGTGCCACCGCAAGACAATGCCAAACTTTTAAGCTTAATTGAAATGTACAATACAACCGTTTTTATCGACATTGCCAATATTTTAGACCAAGTAAAAGCTTTGCTTCATATTTTGGCGCAAGTCATTTCTATTTTAGCAATCTTGGTCGCAATTTCAGGTTTCTTGGTTTTGCTCGCGTGCTTAAACATTTTAATGGATGAGCGTAAATATGAAGTGGCATTATTGCGTGCTTTGGGCAGCTCACAACAACAAATTAAACGAATGTTTAGTATCGAATTTGGTTTTATTGGACTCTGTGCGGGCATGTTGGCGTGTTTATTTGCTGAGGCGATGGGCATGGTTGTGGCGTTAAAACTGGATTTATCTATGCAACTGCACGCCAGTATTTGGTTGGTATTACCTGTATTTATGATGCTGTTATGTTTGATTATTGCGCGTTTTCGCTTTAGGGCAATCTACCAAATATCCCCAATGATTGCCTTAAAAAGTTAGCCGCGTAAAACTTACGCTCAGCCGATTAATTAAGGTGTTCAACCAATGCTTGCCATAATGGTTCAAGTCCTACAGCGAAGTGCTGGCAATAACGATAGCTGGCCCATGTAATGGCACACGCCAGCAAGGTTCCAAACATTGGGGCAAGTTTAGGTCGGTTCTGGCGTTGCAGTAGCATCCATACGCCACTTAATATTGCACCCATCAGCATGCCACCAATATGTGCAGCATTGTTAATGTTTGGCATAAATGTGCCAATGGCTAGGTTTAAACCAAGCACCATTAACAGCGTGCGTTTGACTAAAATGTATGCCTGATTAGGGAGTGGTGGGAAAAATGCCAGTACTGTAAGCGCAGCCCCTAATCCCATAACCGCACCAGATGCTCCTGCGCTTAAATGCGGCAAAAGTGCAAAATTTTCAGTTTTTAAAAATTCATAACTGTCTTGCATGCTTAAATAGGCACTCAACAAGCTGCCCGCCAAGCCAGAAAAAATATAAAGCACCATAAAATAAAAGCGGCCATACAATTGTTCTGCAATATGCCCAAAAATATACAGCGCCCACATGTTCAGTGCTAAATGGATAAAACCAAAATGGAAAAAAATACTGCTCAATAAACGTAACGGTTGGCCGAGCCATGTCAGCGGTGGATAATCCGCCCCCCACGCCAAAGAATCTTGTATATTGGGTTGGCTGCTGTCGACACCCGTTGCAATTTGCCAAAGAAATAAAGCAACGTTCAACGCAATTAATGCCGCGGTTATCCACCATAAAGCTAAAGAAATATGCGGATGCGAAAATGAAGGCGGCTGTATTTCTGACATGTTATGCTGTGTCGCTTGAAAATTTTAGCTTAGCATAAGTACACCTGCAGCAGGAGTCATTGGTTATTATGAAAACGTTGATTAAGCGTATCATCATGTTGATTATCGGTCTTTTCTTGCTTATTCAACTTTGGATTTTCTTAAGCCTTTGCTGGTGGAAATATGTGGCGGTCGATACCACCATGTTTATGCGAATTAATCAATGGCAGTATCCAGATGCTCAAATTAAACATGAATGGCGGGACTACGACCAAATTAGCGATCAATTTAAACGCGCGGTGATTGCAGGTGAAGATGGAAAATTTATTCATCATCACGGATTTGATATAGATGGCATGACCGCAGCGTTAGAGCGTAACCAAAAAGATGGTGAAATTGTGGCAGGTGGCTCGACCATTTCGCAGCAATTGGCTAAAAATTTATTTTTATATAACGAACGATCATTTACCCGCAAAGGACAAGAAGCGATTGCAACATGGATGATGGAAATGTTGTGGTCGAAACAGCGAATTTTAGAAACCTATATGAATTCGGTAGAATTGGGTGAACATATTTATGGGGTTGAAGCTGCATCACTGCATTATTTTCATAAAAGCAGTGCAAAACTCACCCGTGATCAGGCAATATTTTTAGCCGCATTACTGCCAAATCCAAAATACTATCAAGATCATCCAAATGATCCGAAGTTTAAATTTCGTAAACGTTTTATTGCCAAATACATTCGTTATAGCCAAATTCCTGAATAATTTAAACATAGTTTCAGCTTTTGGCATTCGTATGCAGAAATTTATGAAATTGTCATAAAGATGACGCATACTATTTACATAGACAAAAAGATTACGGAAACGCGCAATGAATACCGAGGTATCTCTTACACCGTCAACCGCAGCTAAAGCGCCACTTGCGACTGAGTATGCGTATCACGACCGTTATATTAATCGTGAGTTGTCAATTTTAGATTTCCATTTACGGGTATTAGAACAAGCAGTCGATCCGCAGCATCCATTGCTTGAGCGCCTTAATTTCTTATTGATTTTCTCGCGCAATTTAGACGAATTCTTTGAAATTCGTGTTGCCGGAATGATGGAACAACTGACTTTAGGTAACGAAAGCCGCACCCCAGATGGTTTAACGCCAAAGCAAGTGCTAGACAAAATTTCAGTCATGGCGCATGAAGCCATTGAACGCCAATATCGTATTTTAAACCAAGAAATTTTGCCGAAACTGCGCGATGAAGATATTTGCTTTTTACGCCGTGGTGAGCTAACACCTGCACAAACTCAGTGGGTACGTAAATATTTCCAAGAGCAAGTTGCACCGGTACTAACGCCGATTAGTCTAGATCCGGCGCATCCGTTTCCGCGATTAGTCAATAAAAGTCTAAACTTTATTGTCACCTTAGAAGGAAAAGATGCCTTCGGTCGTCAAATTGATTTAGCTGTGGTGCCTGCGCCACGCTCATTGCCACGCGTCGTGCGTTTACCCGATGAACTCACCGATGGCAAAGAACATCATGTGATGTTATCTGCCATTATTCATGAGCATGTGTCTGACTTATTCCCCGGCATGACCGCAACAGGTTGTTATCAATTTCGTGTGACACGTAATGCCGATTTGGCCTTAAATGAAGATGTGGAAGACTTAGCCAAAGCCTTAAAAGGTGAGTTGAGTTCGCGTCGTTTCGGTCGCGCGGTGCGTTTAGAAGTCACCGAAAATTGTCCATCCCATATTTATAATTATTTACTGAATGAGTTCGATTTAAGTGAAAAAGAGTTATACAAGGTGGATGGCCCAGTTAACTTAGCGCGTTTGTTGTCAAATTTTAAACGGCCACATTTAAAATACGATGCCTTTACGCCAGTTATTCCTAAAGCATTGCTAAAAGCTGGCAATATTTTTGCCGCGATGCGTAAACAAGATATTTTGCTGCATCATCCCTTTGAATCGTTTGCACCTGTAATTTCATTTTTACGTGAAGCCGCGCGCGATCCGCAAGTTTTAGCGATTAAGCAAACGCTTTATCGTAGCGGTGCAGATTCTGAAATTGTACAAGTGTTAGCCGAAGCTGCGCGTAATGGCAAAGAAGTCACTGCGGTGATTGAGTTACGTGCCCGTTTCGATGAAGCCTCTAATATTGAAGTGGCGAACGTGTTACAAGAAGCTGGTGCAGTGGTCGTCTATGGCATTGTTGGCTATAAAACTCATGCAAAAATGATTTTGGTTGTGCGCCGTGAAAACAATAAATTGGTGCGCTATAGTCATTTAGGTACGGGTAACTATCATGCCACCAATGCGCGGATTTATACCGACTATGGCTTACTCACCACCGGCAAAGAGTTGTGTGAAGATGTGCATCGCATTTTCCAAGAATTGACGGGCATGGGCAAAATGGCAAAATTGAAAAAATTGCTGCATGCACCATTTACCTTGCATAATCAACTTATTAGCTACATTGAAGATGAAATTAATAGCGCCAAAGCTGGCAAAGATGCACGTATTATCATTAAAGTAAATGCATTAACCGAAGTGCAATTAATTAACAAATTGTATGAAGCATCACAAGCCGGTGTGCAAGTCGATTTAATTATTCGTTCCATTTGCTGTTTGCGTCCAGGGTTGCCGGGATTATCGGAAAATATTCGCGTGCGTTCAATTGTTGGGCGGTTCTTAGAACATACACGCGTTTATTACTTTGAAAATCAGGGCAATGCACGTATTTACTGTTCAAGTGCCGACTGGATGGATCGTAACTTATTTAATCGTGTCGAAGCGTGTTTCCCAATTGAAGATCCTATTTTACGTAAACGGATTTATCAGCAAGGGCTGCTGAATTACTTAAAAGATAATCAGCAAGCATGGCTACTGCAAGGTGATGGTGCGTGGGTGCGTGCCGTGCCAGACAATACCCCAGCACATAGTGCGCAGATGACTTTGCTTGAAGCCTTTAAATAAGGGTTAAAGACTCAAATTTATTATTTTTGCCCTAGCAATAAAAAAAGCTCCTGAAATTGGAGCTTTTTTATGTGTATCAATTAGTCCGCTTGAATGGATTTTCCATCAATACAAGCGTTTTAATACTGGGCGATTCAATATTTGAAGGAATAATGAAAAATGGGTTGGAGATTAACTGGCTAATTTTAAAAGATAAAGTTTCATCTGCAATATTTTTATGTTGCTAAAAAAGACATCTAAATATGACAGACAAAAAAAAGCCATACTCTGTCAGTAGGGAGTATGGCCAAAATAGGAAACTACAGCACAATTCCTATGTTTTTATATTAGGGGCTTAAGCTTAAAATAGTCTTAATTTTGATTTATTTTATCCGATTAGACTTTGTGCGATCTGCATGTTAACCTATGCGCGATTTACACTTTCTTATTGTCGATTTTCTCATGCATTTGACTCCACCTTAAGGTTTGCTTTTTTCTAAACAAATCGTTCATTACAGTCCCAAAGGCTAGTGATGTGGAGCAGGCATGTGTTGATCTATCACATCATTAGCCTTTAAAAATTAAAACCATTCAAAGGCTTTTTCTATGTTATCTACAGTTCGAGAACAATGGTTCTCTAACGTTCGAGGCGATGTTCTGTCAGGCTTAGTTGTCGGTTTGGCACTCATTCCCGAAGCAATTGCATTCTCAATTATTGCCGGTGTCGACCCAAAAATTGGTTTATATGCATCATTTTGTATTGCGGTTATTATTTCTTTTGTCGGCGGCCGACCAGCCATGATTTCCGCTGCAACAGGTGCAATGGCCTTACTTATGGTGACTTTGGTTAAAGAACACGGTCTACAATATTTGTTTGCCGCCACCATTCTTACCGGTATTTTGCAGCTGATTATTGGCTATCTTAAACTTGCAAAATTGATGCGATTTGTGTCGAAATCGGTGGTGATTGGTTTTGTAAATGCCTTAGCCATTTTAATTTTTATGGCGCAGCTACCTGAATTAATGCACGTAAGCTGGCAAGTTTATCCGTTGGTTGGTTTTGGTCTGGCGATTATTTATTTATTCCCATATATTCCTAAAATTGGCGAAGTCATTCCATCGCCATTGGTTTGTATTATTGTCATTACCAGCATTGCGTTATTGTTGCATCTAGATGTGCGAACCGTTGGTGATATGGGCGCGTTACCAAATACATTACCTGTCTTTCTTATTCCAGATATTCCATTAAATTTAGACACCTTAAAAATTATTTTTCCTTATTCGTTGGCCATGGCATTTGTCGGGCTGTTAGAGTCGATGATGACTGCGACGATTGTGGATGAAATGACTGATACGCCAAGTGATAAATTCCGCGAATGTAAAGGACAGGGTATTGCGAATATTGCTTGTGGTTTTATGGGTGGTATGGCAGGTTGCGCCATGATTGGTCAGTCTATGATTAACGTGAAATCGGGTGGACGCACACGACTTTCAACCTTATGTGCGGGTGTATTCTTACTGATTTTAGTGGTGTTTTTAAGTACTTGGTTGAAAGTTATTCCAATGGCGGCTTTGGTTGCAGTCATGATTATGGTGTCGATCAGTACTTTTGAATGGCGTTCAATTACGCAGTTTAAGCAAAATCCACGCAGCAGTAATATCGTTATGATTGCAACGGTCATTGTTGTTGTTGCAACGCATAACTTGGCGCTCGGTGTTTTCACAGGCGTATTATTGTCGGCATTGTTTTTGGCCAATAAGCTTGAAAATGATGTACGTATTCATGCGCAATGGGAAGGCCCTGCACGATTGTACATGTTACAAGGACAAATCTTTTTTAGTTCATCTGAAAAATTCATGCAAGCTTTTGACTTTAAAGAAAACATTCAAGATGTGATTATTGATTTAACCCATGCACATATTTGGGATGTCACCTCGGTTGCCATGCTAGACAGTGTAGTGGAAAAATTCAAAAGCAATCAGATTTCTGTGCAGGTACGTGGCTTAAACGAAGCCAGTTCAATGATGATTGATAAATACGGCACACATGCCAAAATATAAGGCAGAATACTTAAATGACTTTGAATGCTTTAAATCTAAGGCCATTTTTTGGAATTGATGAATGGATTTTAGCCAATATTCTAAAATCATTGGTTTTGCTTTCGCAAGATTGATTCCGCATAAAAAAAGCCTCCGAGGAGGCTTTTTTTACGTTTAACTGTTCAATTACGGGCAGTTTAACTGCTGTAATGCGCTGACACGTTGCTCAATACTTGGGTGGGTTTGGAATAATGCTGCAAGGCTAAAACCTTGTTCCTTACCTTCCGTTATGGCAAACGCTTTCATTTCTTTTGGCATTTGATCGGGTAGTTCAGCTTCAGCTTGTAAGCGCAACAACGCTGAAATCATCGCTTGTTTACCTGCAAGGCGCGCACCGGCTTCATCTGCACGATATTCGCGATAACGAGAAAACCACATCACAATGGCTGAGGCAAGAATACCAAAGACAATGTCTAGTACCATGGTAATTACAAAGTAGCCCATACCGGGTGCTTCATCATCTTGACGGCCAAACACATTGCGGTCGATAAAATCACCCACCACGCGTGCAAAGAACATCACAAACGTGTTCACCACACCTTGTACTAACGCTAGAGTAACCATATCACCATTGGCGACATGACCAATTTCGTGTGCAAGTACAGCGCGTAGCTCGTCTTTGTTCATGCGTTCAAGCAAACCTGACGAAACAGCGACAAGGGCATCGTTTTTGTTCCATCCAGTTGCAAAGGCATTTGACTGATACGATGGGAAAATTCCCACTTCAGGCATACGAATATTTGAGCGTTGCGCTAAATCTGCAACGGTTTGTAATAACCAAACTTCTGCTTGGTTACGCGGTGCATTTGGGTCGATGAGTTCGGTCCCTGTGGTTCTTTTCGCCATCCATTTTGACATGAACAATGAAATTAACGATCCGACCATACCAAAGACAAAACACAGTACTAGAAGATTACCTAAGTTTAATCCGCCTACACCATGGTAGCTTCCAACACCTAAAACTGACAAAATAAGACCAGCGACAACCAGTACCGCGAGGTTGGTAAGCAAAAACAAACCAATCCGCATCATTGAGATAATCCTCTTATAATAGAAATAAATGATAACTTATCGAGACGACAAATTATAATATGAGACCATCTGTGCAGAAATTCAAGAATTAATCGGTGAAAACACAAAAAAATATACATGAATATTGCATGTCTTAGCGTTATTACATCTTATTAGTTACGAACAATCACATCGGTAAAAGTACCATCGGCACGTTGAATAATTTGTCGCGTGACAGATTTTTTATCTTTATTTACCGATGTTTGAGCTGTGACGGTGGTTGTTGCTGTTGGGCTGGCTTGAGTCATTGGTGATTTCTCTTTTATCGCCGGTGCTTCGCTTTCAAGAGAATTGGCATATAAATGATTATAGCGGTTCAACACGCGTTGTACGTAATCTTGTGTTTCACGAAAAGGCGGCACACCACCGTAACGGTCGACATTGCCTTCACCGGCATTATACGCGGCCAATGCCAGTTGTGTATTGCCGTTATAGCGTTTAAGCAAAAGGCTTAAATATTTGGCACCGCCTAAAATATTTTGTTGTGGGTCAAAACTATTATTCACATTAAAGCGTTTTGCAGTGGCCGGCATGAGTTGCATTAAACCTTGCGCACCCACAGGCGATTTAGCATTTGTATTAAATCCTGATTCGGTGTGCATCACTGCTTTAATTAAGCCCGCAGCCAAACCATGTTGCTGCGCTGCTTGGTGAATGATGTCATTAAAGGCATCTTTATTTTTATTAAAACTGGGCAATACCGACGATTCACTTTTGCCCCAGTTTTTATAATGATGAATATTGCTGTCGTTATAAAAAGTCACTTTCACTTTGGTTAAGTGCGCATCGTTTTGCTCGCGATTGGTTAACAGTTGTACACCATTGCGATCCTGATAAGTATACATTTGCCCCGCAGATACACAGGGAAACCAGAATATGCTCCCCAATAGCAGCATCATCGGTATGGCTTGATGATGAATAAATTTTTTCATTTGAATAACATTAACTTTATAAGCGTCCTTTAAGCTCGAAATTTTAGCAGAAACTTGAATTGAGTTGCGTAAAAAACTTGAAATTGTTAAGAGTGCATGTTCTGAAAAAATCAAGTTTTATTGCTGAGAATTTGCGCGAAAAAAATTAATTTTTTTTTAAGATTAGAAGGCTTGACATGTTTAAGTAGTTGAAATTAATTAAAATAATAAATAGATTAAAAAATAACCAATTTGTATATAAGCCTTAGAAATAGGTGCTAAAGTTTTGTCAAGCCCCAATAAATCCACAAATTTATCCACAGCTTTTGTGGACAAGCCGAAAAGCGTTTAAATAATCAGCATTTGAGGGTAAATAAAGTGATTTTTAGCTTAGCAGGGGATTTCTACAATTTGATGACACAAAAATATTTGCAGAAAACGGAAAGGTTTGATGCGAAAATTGCCTGAATCGGCTAAAATCAGCCGATATTTTTTTTAAGGTGAATCTTGTCTATGTACTCTCCGGTTGAGTCCAATCAAGGATTTAATTTCAAACCTGAACTTCCTACAAGTTCGGCATATTATCGCTTGTTGAAGAAGCTGCGTCGTCAGGTTGGACACGCGATTCGTGACTTTAAAATGATTGAAGATGGCGATAAAGTCATGGTTTGTATTTCTGGAGGGAAAGACAGCTATACCTTATTGGATATTTTGTTGCAGTTTAAACGCATTGCACCGATTAATTTTGATGTTGTTGCAGTTAACCTTGACCAAAAACAACCTGGTTTTCCAGAAGATGTTTTGCCACGTTATTTAGAAGAAAACAATATTCCATATTACATTTTGGAAAAAGATACTTATAGCATTACTAAGCGTTTAACGCCTGAAGGCAAAACCTATTGTGCAGTATGTTCACGTTTACGCCGTGGTTCGTTGTATGGCTTTGCACAAGAAATTGGTGCAACCAAAGTGGCTTTAGGTCATCATCGCGACGACATTATTGCAACTTTCTTCTTAAATCTATTTCATGGTGGCAGCTTAAAAGCCATGCCGCCGAAATTGTTATCATCGGATAAAAAGAATATTTTGATTCGTCCTTTAGCGTATGTTGAAGAAAAAGACATTATCAAATATGCCGAAATGCGTAAATTCCCAATTATTCCGTGTAATTTATGTGGTTCGCAAGAAAATTTACAGCGTGCCATGTTAAATGAAATGCTGCGCGATTGGGATAAGCAATATCCAAAACGCTTACACAGTATTTTTGGTGCTTTACAAAATGTTTCGCCTTCGCAATTGGCCGATCGTGAATTGTTCGATTTTGAAAAATTAGATTCAGAACGTGAGTTTGATTTTAAAGATGCCGACGAGATGAAAAATCGTTTAGACGTGGTGAATTTAAGTTTCGCCGCAGAATAAGCGTTCAATCTTTAAAAAAGCAGGGTAGTCAAATATCCTGCTTTTTTTGTGCGTGCAAATTTTTAACGCACCTAACTGGGCTTCAATGTGTTAGCAGATTGTAGCTTGCATGTAAATTGAACTATTAGTTTGCAAAAAAGGCATCATTCTTGGCGAGATCATGTTATAAAAAGGTTTTGCTAACTGGTTTGGCAATATTTTTATTGTTGTAACATCCAGAATATTATTTTAGAGGATATATCATGCCTGCTTTTCTATCAGAAGATTGGTTTTCTACAGTAGAGCAACTGAGTGCACAAGCGGGAGATTTAAATCTACCTCCGATGCTTCAGAATTTGGCGGTTAATTTTATCGTATCTGATGCTGGGAAAAACACAGAATTATCGCTAGCAGGCGGTAAAATTCAAAAAGGCACTGTTGAAAATGCCAAAACCACTTTAAATATGGATGCAGAAACGTTACGCAAAGTCTTCTTAGAGTTTGATCTTACCGCAGCCATGCAAGCGTTTATGACGGGTAAAATAAAAGTTCAAGGCGATATGTCGCAATTGATGGCATTACAAACCGCCAAGCCGAGCGCGGAACAAAAAAGCTTATATAAGCAGATTTTAGAGCAAACGACTTAAGCTGAAGCTGCAATAAAAAAGGATGGTATTAGACCATCCTTTTTTATTTATACATCCACCACTTCATTGTTTTGGATATGTTCTAAATAAGCACGTATCCGCACAACATATTGTAATGCTTGTATATAGCGTGAATTGCCCGCTTTATGCTGCTGTAGGTAGGCATAAAAATCGACCCAATTGTTGGGATTCTTGCCTTGTTTTTCGAGTCGCTGTTGAATAATGCTGACAGCGCCGGGCCCCATATTGTAGGCAACCAAAGCAAACCAATAACGATCGGGTACTGGAATGTTTTGATATTGATCTAATAATTGGTCAAAATATTTTGCGCCACCATGAATACTTTGTTCGGGATCGTTACGATTTTGAATGCCCATTGCTTTGGCTGTGTTTGCTGTGAGCATCATTAAACCACGTACGCCGGTTGGCGAAATCGAATTTGGCTTAAGATACGATTCTTGATAACCCATTGCGGCAAGTAATTGCCAATCTAAATCGTATTCGTTGGCAGCACGTTTAAAACTGGCTTGATAAATTGGCATGCGTTGTTTTAAATCTTGCTCAATGCTATCCCATGATGATTCTGACACCACATTGTGATTATAAAACGAGGCCAAATGATTTAACGCACCAGTTTGTTTGGCCTGACAAATATAGCCACTTGCCGTTTGCGTAAGCGGATCATCAGCAGATTTAAACACCAAATTTAAGTTAGCATCTAAACCATTTTTTTCTAAGCTTTGCTCATCACCACAGCCCACAGAAAATGTCGTGAGCCGGCGTTGTTCGATGCTGTTTAAATCGGCATTGGTGAGTGCTAAATTGGCTTTGCCTTTTGCAACCCATTGTAAAGCTGTTGTATTGTCGTTCACGACTTCAAATTTTAAATTTACATTTAGGCTTTGTGCATAGTTGCGTACCAAATCGTAGCCAAAGCCATGCGAATATTGATCGCCCTCAAACACGGTACTTGAGGTACGTACGGCAACAACCGTTAAGGTTTTTTGGTGCATCACTTCATCGTATTGTGACGCTGGTTTAGTCGCATTTAAGGTAAATGGCAACATTGCTGCGCTAAAGGTTAGCAACTGAATTGGAAGCGAGGTAAATAAATTCTTTAGGCGTAAACGCCTCGTAATATCCACGGGATGAGTGTTCATGCTTGCTCCTGAACAGAGATTAACTACCCAAATTGGTTGATAACATTTGATCAAACCATTTAGTTGGCTAATGTGCTGAAGGGGCAGTCAGAGCATCATAAAAATGAGGTCTTAAAATAAGGAAATGCACATTAGAAAAACAATTAGATTAAAAAATATCCAAAAATAAAAAAGAGTCGCGCATGTTATAGGCATTAAATTTAAATGTCAACTTTTTGTTAAAATTTTTTAAATTGCCAAAACGGATAAAAAAGCGAAATGAAGCAGATATGAAGAGAGAAATGCAGAGTGTTTTAACGCGAAAAAAATAGCTGAAGTGCAATTAAAGTAAATTCGAAAATTTACTTTAATTGCTTAATTTTATTCAATTAAATTATTTTTCGGAGCTTTCCAGTGCGCTGTCATAAATTAAAATGGCTTTGCCGTCGGTTTCAATCATGCCTTGTTCTTCAAGAGATTTTAAAACCCGTCCGACCATTTCACGTGAACATCCCACAATACGTCCAATTTCTTGGCGTGTGATGCGAATTTGACGACCATTTGGCAGTAGCATCGCCGCAGGTTGATTGGCAAGGTCGATTAAGCAACGTGCAATACGACCTGTTACATCTATAAAGGCCAAATCGGTCATTTTACGCGTGGTATTTTTTAAACGACGTGCCAACTGCGCAAAAATTGCATAATTTAAATCGGGATAGATATTACTTAATTCCAAGAAGTTTTCGTAAGTAATTTCGGCAATTTCCGACACTTCACGCGTACGCACTTCTGCGGTACGATGTGGTTCCGATTCGAAAAGCCCCATCTCTCCAAAAAAATCGCCCGGATTAAGATAAGCAACAATAATCTCACGGTCATCATCTTCTTTTAAAAGAATAGACACAGACCCTTTTAGAATTAAATACAAAGATTGTGATACGCTACCGACTTCAACAATCGTCGTTCGTTTTGGATAACGATTGATACTTGCTCGCTTTAACAACGCTTTGACCGACTCAGGGAGATGATTTGGAGATAGAGCGTCATTTGCAAAAGGGAAAAGATTAGCCGCCATGGTGTTATGTCCCGAAAAGAAAACAAAGAGCAGAAGATCTGCCTATGAAAATTAGAAAATTCCTTCTCTAAAAAAATTGTGTTAGTGTACAAGCAACATAGTAATCTATATTCTTTTTAGGTAAGTTGCAATGCAATCAACAGTTCAATGGATCGAGAATGTTGCGTTTGAAGCAATATCAGAAAGTGGTCATCGTGTAGTTATGGATGGTGCTCCAGCTTATGGTGGAGAAAACCGTGGACCACGTCCTATGGAGCTTATATTAATGGGACTTGGTGGGTGTGCTTCATTTGATATTGTGACCATTTTAAAAAAATATCGTCAAGATGTGACTGATGTTGCATGTGAGCTTAAAGCCGAACGTGCAGATGCCATTCCAGCCGTATTCACTAAAATCCATTTACATTTTGTGGTAAAGGGCAAAGCCATTAAAGAAAAACAAGTGGCCAAAGCGGTGGAATTGTCTGCGGAAAAATATTGCTCGGCAAGCAAAATGCTGACCGATGGCGGTGTTGAGATTACCCACGATTTCGAAATTATAGAAGTGGCGTAATAACGCTTAAGATTTGATGGAAAATAAAAAGACTGGTCAATTTGCCAGTCTTTTTTATGCCTTAAAACTTGAAAATTCAGTGTGCTAAAAACAATTGTGGGTCAACTCGTGCATTATTCAGGCTCATTCCCCAGTGTAAATGTGGGCCTGTCACGCGTCCGGTTTTTCCAACTAAGCCAATTTCTTCACCTTGATGAACACGTTGTCCAACATGCACGTCAATTTTGCTTAAATGGCAAAACATACTAATCATTCCCTGACCATGATCGACCAAAATGGTATTGCCGTTAAAAAAGTAATTGCCTGTGCCGACCACAATACCCTCTGCAGGGGCAATCACTTTTTGACCTATTGGCGCAGGAATGTCTAAACCTGAATGTGGTGCGCGTTCTTCACCATTAAAAAAGCGCTTACGCCCAAATGAATTGCTAAATTTTCCCTGTGTAGGTGCAATAAAACTGGGAAATTGTTGCCATTGTGCGGTTGTAAAACTCTGATAAATTTTGGTTTGTTCTTGGGCTTCTTTTTGGTAACGCGCTAACTGTTCTGCTGAAGGCGATACAAAATCTTGATTTTTAAGTGTGATGTGCTGTTCTGCATAAGGATAGTTTTGCAGTTGAATATTGATGTTTTCTTTATTGGTTTGCAGTTGTAACGGTTGATTCAACGATGCCGATAACGGAATACCAAGTACTGCATATTTCTGATTATTTTCTTGTGTAATCATGACTGGTTGACCATTAAAACTCGCTTGAGTGATTGCTGGTGCTAACTGAATAATTGCAATGCCACCGGGTCTGCGAGAATCTTGCGGTAACTGAGCAAAAGATTGCGTTGTATAAAGAATGCTAGCTGCACAGAATAGTGTTTTGAATAATAATTTTTGCATGTCTAATTAAACTTAAAAGAAGATGACTTAGATTAAATCATGCCATGCTTAAATATACTTAATTGTAATAACTTTTCTGGATAGAAAAACAGCCATTGATAGGCAATGGCTGTTTTTTTGTTTGGAGATTAAAGATGAATTAGAATTGATAGTTTAGGCGAAGTAGGTAGTTTCGCGGTGTACCCGGCATAGAGTCTGAACGCCAGTATTCTTTATTAGTTAAGTTATTCACCGCTAAAGTCATGCCCCAATGGTCATCTTTATAGCCTACGGCAGCATCTAAACGCGTCCAAGCTGGCATTTTGGTTAGATTGTCATTAGCCGTGTAGTAAGAACCCATATAGGTTGCACCAATTTCGGTATAAATGCTTTGAGTTGGTAAATAGCGAACAAATAAATTCCCAGTATTTTTAGAGACATTTTGTAATGCATTACCAGTGAACTGTGGTTGGAATTTATTTTCAGTAACTTTTGCATCGGTATAGCCATAACCACCACGAACAAAGACGTTATCTAATACCCGACCGATAAAGCTAAACTCAAGACCTTTAGATTCATTTTCACCTACAATAACATAAGGTGAGTTTTCATCTTTTGGATCTTCATGGTCACGGATATTGTGTTTCTTAATATTAAACACAGAAAATTGTGTATTTAAGCGAGAATCTAGCCAATCACTTTTTACACCAATTTCATATTGATCTAAATATTGTGGTTCACTATTAAAAGTATTTAAATCTTGTGTCGCTGAAACAGCATTTACGCCCATGTTCCCACCAAACGGTACAAAGCTTCTGCTATAAGATGTATAGAAGCTATGCTCTGGTGTTGGTTGCCAAACGAAACCAATATTTGGGCTTAATGTTTCATTTTTAACTGTTCTTGATTGACCATAGCTTGTAGAGCTTTCAAGCTTGTTGGTTGTTTTTGAATCGTAGTAATCGTAACGCAGCCCTAACATCATTTTGAATTGATCGTTAAAACTTACTAAGTCTTGCACAAAAGCACCATAATTTGTGCCTTTACTATAATTATGCAAGGTAACTGTATGTCCTGTACCACGATTACTAAAACGGTCACCTGTTAATGGATTGACGAAACCATAGATTAACGAACCATCCTGATTTTTATTAGACAACAACGGTTCACGTTGTTCGTAAGTCCAATCTGTTCCAACTAAAATATTGTGCTTAATGGCGCCAGTATGGAATTCACCAGTGATGTCCCAAGTATTTGAGGTGGTTTTATTTGTAGTTTGCTGCCAGTAATAAATTTGGTTGATATATCCTTGATAACAGCCTTTATTGGTTGGCGTTGGTGTGATACTGGTTTTACAGATTGAACCTAAGTAAAAATGATCAAAATTCTGTTGGCTTTCACGATAGCTCAAGCTCCAATGGAATTTCCAATCTGGTACAAACTCATATTTTACATCTGTACGTGCTGTTTTGAGTATGTCTTCGACGTAGTCATCATCTTGAGCGAAGCCCATTTTAATCGACGTATCCGCTGGTAAATTGTCATAAGATGGTCCACGATCTGGAACACGATTCAATTTATCGTAAGTCGCTTCTGTTGTCCAAAGCAGTTTGTGATCATCGCTGCGGTAAGTGATGCTTGGGGAAAGCATAAGTTCGTTTGCACCAATTCCAGAGCGAAAACTATTGGTGTCTGATTTTTCACCGACCAAACGCACCGCCCAATTGTCATTCACAATTTGGTTTAAATCGATGGTGCCGCCAACATTATTATATGAACCAGTATATAGCCCAACTGTGCTAGGAGATTCAAAATTGGCAAATTTGGTGACCATATTAATCACACCGCCACCACCACTACGGCCATAAAGTACCGAAGCAGGGCCTTTTAATATCTCAATCCGTTCGACATTGGCAGTACTGCGGCGAATTTGTCCACTTTCACGGACGCCATCGCGGTAAATATCGCCTGTATCGGCACTAAAACCACGCAGCATAATGCCGTCACCACGCATATCGTAATTGGTCGATACGCCAGGTGTGCCTTGTAACATGACGCTTAAATCATTCGCGCCATAAATTTTATATTTTTGAACATCAATGGGTATCGATGGTTTGTGGAATATCTTTTTTCTTTAAACCATTACGGGTCACGTTGGCTTGATCGTAATCAATATAACTTTTGATCGGATCAAGCTCGCTCATGGCTTCAATTTTGATGGTTGGAAGAACGGCATTGCTATTGTTGGTTGCTTCATCGGCCCATACAGCATGGGTTTGAGCAACAAGCAGAGCCAATAGACTCAGTTTAAAATGGACTGGGAACTGACGCACAAGGATAACCTCAAAAGAATGATAACGAGAATTTCTATCGTTTAACTTTACAAAATCGAGAGATTATATTCATATTTTTTACATAATCTAGAATAATTTTTTCATTAGAAATTATCTGTATAATAAAAAACCAATGCGCCCTTGAAAAACGACAAGACGCTCTCATTTTTATATAGTGCCTTATCTTTTTTATTTTTCTTAGGTGTTTGAAAATAATAAAATTTTTATTGAAAAAGATGAGACCATCCCCATTTATGTATTAATTGAAAAAATAAGTGATGAGGTAGAACAATAATGCGTTTTGAGAAATTTACCAATCGACTCCAACAAACGCTTTCAGATGCGCAATCGCTTGCTACAGGTAAAGATCATGCAGCCATTGATAATCTGCATATTTTAGCAAGTTTACTTGAAGAAGCATCGAACCAAAGCCTATTGCAACAAGCCTGTGGACATTTAGCTGAGCTAAAACAAAAGTTAGATCAGGCGCTCAAAGATGCCCCGACCATTACTAACCCAACGGGCGATGTCAATTTAAATCCAGATGCGGTCAAAGTATTGAATTTGGCCGATCGTTATGCGCAAAAAGCCGGCGATGAGTTTTTATCGACCGATTGGGTGTTGTTGGCCTTAACCGAAACGGGTAGTAGCCAAAATGTGTTGAATAGTGTTGGTGTGACCACTGCAAGTTTACGTAAAGTTATTGAATCTATTCGAGGTAATGAAAAAGTCATGAGCAATAATCATGAAGATCAACGAGATTCACTCAGTAAATATACCGTCAATTTAACCGAAAGAGCAAAGGCGGGTAAACTCGATCCAGTCATTGGTCGAGACGATGAAATTCGCCGCACCGTGCAGGTATTGTCGCGCCGTACTAAAAATAATCCTGTGTTAATTGGTGAGCCCGGCGTCGGTAAAACAGCCATTGTAGAAGGTTTGGCGCAGCGGATTATTAATGGCGATGTACCAGAAAGCCTCAAAGGCAAACAAGTGTTGTCACTCGATTTGGGCTCGCTTTTGGCGGGTGCAAAATATCGTGGTGAATTTGAAGAGCGCTTAAAAGCGGTACTTAATGATTTAGCCAAAAAAGACGGTCAGGTCATTCTTTTTATTGATGAATTGCATACATTGGTGGGTGCAGGTAAAACTGACGGAGCCATGGATGCGGGGAATATGCTTAAACCCGCTCTAGCTCGTGGTGAACTGCGCTGTGTCGGTGCGACCACTTTAGATGAATATCGTCAATACATTGAAAAAGATGCGGCACTCGAACGCCGCTTCCAAAAAGTTCAAGTTGATGAACCGAGTGTTGAAGATACCATTGCCATTTTACGTGGTTTAAAAGAAAAATATGCGACCCATCATGGGGTGCAAATTTTAGATTCGGCCATCATTGCGGCGGCAAAAATGTCGCATCGCTATATCACCGACCGTCAATTGCCCGATAAAGCTATTGATTTAATTGATGAAGCGGCATCTCGTATTAAAATGGAGCTTGATTCTAAACCTGAAGCATTGGGCAAACTTGAAAGTCGTTTAACCCAGTTAAAAATGCAATTTGAACAAGTGAAAAAAGAGGAAGATTCTGGCTCGAAAGCTCAGGCTGCATTGTTAGAGCGTCAAATTACCGAAGCACAGAAAGAATTTAACGATCTTGAGGAAATTTGGCGAGCAGATAAAGCCTTGGTTGAAGGCAATAAAGATGTCCAAATTAAACTTGATCAGGCTCGCGTGGCCTTTGAAAAAGCACAACGTGAAGGCGATTTAGCCGAAGCCGGACGCTTGCAATATGGCGTGATTCCTGAATTGCAAAAACAATTGGAACAGATTGAAGTTGCTGAAGAAAATGAAGCACCGAAGTTGTTACGTAATAAAGTGACAGACAATGAAATTGCGGAAGTGGTCAGTGCGGCAACTGGTATTCCTGTGGCAAAAATGCTTCAAGGCGAACGTGAAAAATTATTGCATATGGAAAGTTTCTTGCATAACCGTGTAGTTGGTCAAGAAGAAGCGGTGGTGGCGGTGTCGAATGCGGTGCGTCGTTCACGCGCAGGATTGTCCGACCCGAATCGTCCGAGCGGTTCATTTTTATTCCTTGGGCCAACGGGCGTGGGTAAAACCGAGTTGACCAAAGCATTGGCGAACTTCTTGTTCGACAATGACGATGCCATGATTCGCATTGATATGAGCGAATTTATGGAAAAACATTCGGTCAGCCGTTTGGTGGGTGCACCTCCGGGCTATGTGGGTTATGAAGAAGGTGGTGTATTGACCGAAGCTGTGCGCCGTAAACCGTATAGTGTGGTGTTGTTCGATGAAGTTGAAAAAGCGCATCCCGACGTCTTTAACATTTTATTGCAAGTGTTGGATGACGGCCGTTTAACCGACTCGCAAGGTCGCGTGGTCGACTTTAAAAACACCGTGATTGTAATGACCTCTAATTTGGGTTCTCAAGATGTCCGAGAACTTGGCGATCACGCCAGTGATGATGAAGTTCGTGCTGTGGTAATGTCGGCGGTTGGTCAGCATTTCCGTCCGGAATTCATCAATCGTATTGATGAATTAGTGGTGTTCCATGCACTTAAAAAAGCCCAAATTCGTGGTATTGCCGATATTCAGCTGGATCGTTTACGCAGCCGTTTAGCCGAGCGTGAAATTAGTTTAAGTGTTGAAGATGACGCATTTGATATTCTCATTGATGCAGGATTCGACCCAGTATATGGTGCGCGCCCACTAAAACGTGCCATTCAACAACGGGTTGAAAATAGCTTGGCTCAGAAAATCTTAGCGGGCGATTTTCAGGCGGGGGACAATATTGTCATTCGTGCCGAAGATCATGACCTAATTTTTGAAAAAGTTAAAGTGCATTAAATCAATAATTTATCTTGTATTTAAAAAATCTTATGTCCATTCGTGGGCATAAGATTTTTTATATCGCTTGGAAAAATAATTGTATTTTATTTAAAGTGAAGTATTCTTATGGCTCGAACAACAAAGAATATGAGATTGAAGAGTATTTTTCATGAAGAAAAAAGCGATAACGATTGCAGTTTGTGGTGCATTGGTCAGCGGTATGGTGGGTGCACAATTTTATGCCGATCATCGATTAAAAGAATTTTATAGCCTTGCGAACCAAAGTAAAGATCAACATATTCAAAAACAAACCATGAAAATGGACATGGGCGTATGGTCAGGTGAAGCGACATGGTCGTATAAAGTGCTGGTAGACCCATGTCAGCCAGATAATTTTGTGATTATTAAAGGTGTTGACCATATTCAGCGCAGTTGGAATGGTTACAATATTCATTCGGAAATTATGCCAGAAATTTCAGATGCTGAAGCGGCAAAGAAGTATCAAGAAATCTTTAAGAATAAAGCTTTTATTGAAGCGGATAGCAAAGTAAATTGGTTTGGTAGCGTGGATACAAAATTTAAAAGTGTTCAATTAGACCAAAACAAAGATGGCACCCATGTGTTATGGAAAGGCATTGATGGGTTCATTCATTTAAAACAACAGCAAGATCGTTTTGATGTTAAAAAATTCGAACTTAACATGCCTGAATTTTCTATGACTTCGCAAGAAAAAGCCGCGAATGTGAGTGTAAAAGGCGTTGAGTTAAGTAGTGGCGGTGATGGATTTTTTGGTCGAACATTAGCCTCAGGCAAAACCAATTTTGTGATTAAACAAATGAGCTTTACGCCTGAAAATACCAACAAAAGCGTTGAGTTAAATAATTTAAATGTGAACTATGTGGTTGATGTTAATGCCAAACAAAGTAGTTTAGAAAACACTTGGTCGATAGATCAAATTAAGGTGAATCAACAAGGCTTTAAAAATATAAAATTCAATTTTAAAGTGGCCGGTTTAGACACACAAGCCGTGCAAACCAGCATTGATACGATCAATAAAATTAATCAACAATGCGATATTCAGCAAAAAGATGTATTGCAAAAGCAATTGATGCAAGACTTTGTTAAAGTGTTGGCTGCGGGGATGAGCTTTACTTCCGAAGGAAACCAAATAGAAGCTGCCGATGCAAAATTGAGTGCGAATATTAAAGGTCAGCTCATGGCACATCCATATAGCAGCCTTGACGATGTGGCTGCAACGGCTCCGCAAAAAGCCACGCTTGATGCTAAAGCTGAAATGGATAAAGCATTTATCCGTAATGTGATGCAAGCCAGCGGTCAATTCACAGAGAAAGTATCCGATCAAGATTATGAAATGATGCTGCAAGAATTGGTGCAAAAGACCCACGCGAAAATAAATGGCAATAAAGTTGAATTTGGCTTTACTTATAAAGATGGTAAACCCAACTTTCAATAATTGAGTTGAAGCCACAAAATAAAAAATCGAGCCGATGGGCTCGATTTTTTTATTGCTGCTGAAACTTAAACGGCAAAGTGTTTAATTTTCCATGCACGGTGGATTTTTTGATTGCGTTTGAAATCTAAACCAATAGTTTCATTGGTAATTTCAACCACATCAAACATGGCTTCAATTTCTTCATCCATTTCAAAACCACGGTAGTTATTTGAGAAATAGACCACGCCATCTGCACTTAGACGGTTCATGGCACGTTTTAACAATGACACATGGTCACGTTGTACGTCAAAAGTACCGTAAAACTTTTTCGAGTTCGAGAATGTTGGTGGGTCAATGAAAATCATGTCGTACTGTTCATGACCTTCTTTCAGCCAATCAAAACAATCGCCAGTAAAGAACATGTGTTGTTCATCGGGATGATCAACCGTTAAGCCATTTAAGACAAAGTTTTCTTTAGACCAATTAATGTAAGTATTTGAAAGATCGACACTGGTCGTACTTGCCGCGCCACCCAATGCTGCATGTAAACTTGCAGTTGAGGTGTAACTATACAAGTTTAAGAAATGCTTGCCTTTGGCTTCAGCAGCAATGCGTAAACGCATTTGACGGTGGTCTAAGAACAGACCTGTGTCTAAATAGTCAGTTAAATTGACTAAAATTTTGGCTTTGCCTTCTTGCACAATAAAACGTTTTGACGCAGTGCTTTGCTTGGTATATTGGTTTTTACCTTCTTGGCGTGCACGGGTTTTAATGAAAATAGCATCGCGGCTTAAACCTGTGACCGCACGAATAGCAGCTAATGCTAAGTTAAAACGCTTTTTGGCTTTTTCTGGGTCGATGGTTTTCGGTGGTGCATATTCTTGCACGTGTAAACGATCACCATATAAATCCACCGCAACGTTAAAGTCGGGTAAATCGGCATCGTACAAACGTAAGCAGTAAATATTTTCTTTCACAGCCCATTTTTTTAGTGCTTGTAAGTTCTTTTGCAAGCGATTGGTAAAATCTTGCGCACCTTCAATTTCGTCAAAGGTTTGTGGCTGCCAATTGGCCAAGAATGGTTGGCTAT
Organism: Acinetobacter sp. MD2(2019); assembly: GCF_035615615.1. NCBI lineage: Bacteria > Pseudomonadati > Pseudomonadota > Gammaproteobacteria > Moraxellales > Moraxellaceae > Acinetobacter > Acinetobacter sp. MD2(2019). The sequence continues at coordinate 84,038 of NZ_VTDU01000009.1, forward strand.
TTGCAACAGGTTTAACTTGCCCTAAACGAATGTAAATTGGCAATTTACCATTCATTAAACGTAAAGTTTCAGGCGCATTAAATGCCAATACATCGGCTTGTTCAATTTGTGCAGCAATAATTGCAGCGTATTGATTGGCGAAGTTTTTTTGTAATAATGCAGATAAACCTAAATATAACGCACGGTTCGAGGCTTTTTCACCTAAACGTTCGCCGTACGGCGGGTTGGTCACTACAAAAGCAGATTTGCTAGGGTCAAATTCAGGCCAGTCGGCAAGGGTGCGTTCTTCCAATTGAATTTGGTCAAGCAATTGCTCAAAACCTGCGGCAATAATATTTTGCTTGGTGGCTTTGACTGCTTCCCAGTCTGCATCGAAGGCGTAAAATTTCGGTAAGGTTTTTTCAAGCGCCGCTTCGTGGCGTGCCGCTGCTTCGGCTTTAATGTTCATCCACAATTCATGGTCGTGGCCATGCCAACCATTAAAACCAAAACGACGTACTAAACCCGGCGCGCGGTCGGTTAAAATCATTAATGATTCAATAATAAATGTACCTGAGCCACACATTGGGTCAAATACAATTTCAGGTTGGCGTTCATGTAATTTGGCTTTATGTAAAATTGCCGCCGCCAAGTTTTCTTTAATTGGCGCATCGGTCATATAACGGCGATAACCACGTTTATGTAAAGAATCACCCGATAAATCTAGGCAATAAGTGTGCGCGGTTTTACCTGCGGCAATGAAGAGGGTGATTTCAGGTTGTTTGGTGTCGATGCTTGGGCGTTTGCCGACTGCTTCCATAAAGGAATCGACCACGCCATCTTTGGCACGCAAAGTTGCAAACTGACTGTTCACTTTAATTTCACGGTCGACATGTAAGCGAATAGCAAACGTACTTTGTGGGGCAAAAATTAAAGACCAATCAAAGTTAATTGCACCTTCATACAATTCTTCTGCAACATCACGGGCATCGTGACTAAACGGAATGGCATGTTCTAAAATTGGCTTAACCACACGCGAAGCCAAACGTGACCACATGCAAATGCGGTAAGCAGTTTCAAGTGTTCCTTCAATAATGAGGCGACCCGGCTTACGCTCTACAGTTTTTGCACCTAACTGAGCAATTTCATCTTCTAATAGTAGCTCCAAACCATCGGCACAAGTAACCCAATAAGTAGATAAGCGTTGCGAGGCATTCATCAAAATTTCCAAAAACAAACAAGCAAAGGAGAATTTTACCGTATTTTTGAATTTTTCGCTTTGAATTATTTGCAGCTTTTTTGCCATTTTGTGACTGCGAAAAGTTCTCAATTTCAGCTACAATAGTGCCACTTCGCATAGCTAAAGGAATCTCTCATGCATTTGGCCGCATTGCATACCCCGAGTCAGATTCAACTCAATCAAGATGGTCATCTAAAACATTTTCTAACCATCGAAGGTTTATCGAAACAAACCCTTACTAAAATTCTCGATACCGCCCAATCATTTATTAATGAAAACAACCAATTAATTACCTCGCCATTGTTGGAAGGGCGCACGGTAATGAATTTATTCTTTGAAAACTCCACCCGAACCCGAACCACCTTTGAAGCTGCAGCAAAGCGCTTATCTGCCAATGTTTTAAATATTGATATTGCGCGTTCCAGTACCTCGAAAGGCGAAACCTTGAGGGACACGCTGTGGAACTTACAAGCCATGGCAGCAGACATTTTTGTGGTGCGCCACTCCTCATCGGGAGCGGCGCATTTTATTGCCAAAGATGTTTGTCCGAATATGGCCATTATTAATGCAGGTGATGGTCGTCATGCCCATCCAACCCAAGCCATGTTGGATATGCTGACTATTCGCCGTGCTACCAAAAAGCCATTTGAAACTTTAAGTGTTGCAATTATTGGTGACATTAAGCATTCACGGGTGGCGCGTTCAGATATTGCCGCATTGCAAACGTTAGGCTGTACCGATATTCGTGTGATTGCGCCGAATACCTTGTTGCCATTTGGTTTTAGTGAATATGGCGAAGGCGTGCGTTTATTTAACAATATGGATGCAGGCGTTGCCGATTGCGACGTGATTATTGCACTACGTATTCAAAACGAGCGAATTGATTCACCTGCGTTGTCTTCACAAGCTGAATTTTACAAAATGTATGGCTTAAATGAAGAGCGCTTGGCTTTGGCTAAACCCGATTGTATCGTCATGCATCCGGGGCCTATGAACCGAGGGGTAGAAATTGCATCGAGCATTGCTGATGGCCCACAATCGGTGATTTTACAGCAAGTAACGAATGGTATTGCTGCACGTATGGCGGTTCTTGCATTGACCATGCAAGGGCAGTTACAAGAACAAGGTTTAATTGAAGCAATCGCGGTTTAAGGAAAACTCATGAGCAGTGTAAAAATTGAAAATGTCCGTATCTTAGATCCAATTCAGCAATTAGACCAAATTCAAACCATCTATTTAAAAGATGGGCAACGTGTTGATGCCTTAGATTCGGTAGATCAAACCATTGATGGCACAGGACATTGGTTGATGCCCACCATGGTGGATTTATGCGCGCGCATGCGTGAACCGGGGCAGCAGCAACACGGCACTTTGGCATCGGAAGGTAAAGCTGCACGAGCAAATGGTATTTTGCATGTGATTACGCCGCCCGATTCAAAACCGATTGTGCAAGACAATGGTGCACTTATTCATGGCTTAGTTGAAAAAGCATGGCAAGATGCTCAAATTCATTTACAAATTATTGGTGCACAAACCCAAGGTTTAAAAGGCAAACAACCTGCCAATATGGCGGGTTTAAAAAAGGGCGGTTGTACTTCGGTATCCAATGCCAATGCGCCTTTTGCTGACGATGATGTGGTGATTCGTACTTTAGAATATGCCGCAGGTCTAGATTTAACCGTGGTGTTTTATCCAGAAGAACACCAAATTGCCAAAGATGGTTGTGTCCACGAAGGCTTTGTGGCGTCACGCCAAGGCTTACCCATGATTCCTGTAATGGCAGAAACCATTGCCATTGCCAAATATTTACTCATGATTGAAGCGACAGGCGTTCGTGCGCATTTTAGCTTACTTTCAAGTGGTGCAGCGGTTGAGTTAATTGCGGCTGCCAAAGCCAAAGGTTTGGCGGTAACGGCAGATGTAGCCATGCATCAACTGCACTTAACCGATGACTTAATTGATGGCTTTAATGCATTGGCACATGTGCGTCCGCCGCTACGTTCAGAGCAAGACAAAGTGCAATTACGCGAGGGATTAAAGTCAGGCGTGATTGATGCAATTTGTACCCACCATGAACCCTTAAGTGCTTCGGCAAAAATGATGCCTTTTGCTGAAACTGAACCCGGCATGAGTGCTTTTGACAGTTATGTCGCTTTGGGCACACAACTGGTACGTGAAGGTGTCTTTAGCCCATTAGAATGGGTGGAAAAAGTCACACTTTCCCCGGCAAAAGTCGCCAATATGCAAAACCGTTGGGCAAATGAGGCAGGTTGGGTGTTGGTTAATCCTGAAGAAAAATGGCAGTTAGACGCCAAAAGTATGTGGTCGCAAGGGAAAAATACCCCGTTAATTGGTCAACATTTACAAGGTAAGGTGGTCGCGGTTTTTGCTTTGCCAAAATAAACGATTGTTGCGAGCAGTTTTATTTTGAATAAAAACGCCGACAAAGATGTCGGCGTTTTTTATGGTGTCAGTTTTGACGTTGGCTTAAGAGGCACTCGCGTTTTCATCCACGCTGACATTTGCAGTGGCTTCTTTTTTCTTTTTGGCCTTGTTCTTTTTCTTCTTTTTGTCTTTTTCTTCCTCTACAAGTTCGCCATCTTCAATGGCTTGCCAATATTCAAGCTGCTGCATAACTGCGGCATAAATTGAATTTTTGCTGTAATTGCCTTTTTTATCAAGCTCACCGACAGGACGCGCCATTAAAATTTCGAGCGCTTGGTCAATGGTATTAATGGCGTGAATATGAAATTGACTTTCTTTTACCGCATCAATCACATCTTGACGTAACATTAAATGCTGCATGTTTTGTCGAGGGATAATCACCCCTTGTTTACCCGTTAAACCTTGTAATTTACAGGCATCATAAAAGCCTTCAATTTTAGCATTCACACCACCAATCGGTTGCACTTGTCCCAATTGGTTCATAGAACCTGTAATGGCCCAAGATTGATCAATCGGTAATTGGCTAATGGCTGAAATGAGTGCGGATAATTCTGCTACGGTTGCGCTATCCCCATCGACTTGGCCATAGCTTTGTTCGAAGGCCAAAGCGGCTGAAAAATGCAGAATTTGTTCACGACCAAAATGGGCTTTTAAGAAGCTCGACATCAATAACACGCCTTTAGCATGTAACGAGCCGCCCAATTCAACACTACGTTCGATATCTAAAATATCGCCCCCGCCTTGATACACCGATGCGGTTAAGCGAGAAGGCAGACCAAATTCGACATCTGCATAGTGAATCACCGACAGTGCATTAATTTGCCCTAAACGATAACCGCGCGTTTCAATCAGTTGTGTCCCGCGGGATAAATCTTGCCAATACAATTCTCGCAAATAGCCGAGTCGATATTGGCGATGTTGCAAGGCCAAATTAATGTGCTTATCGGTGACGGTTTTATCGCCTGATTGAGAGGCGTGATGATGCGATTCTCGAATTAAATCGCCGAGGGTTAATGCATGCAAAGACAATGAGCTTTGATCTTCCGCTTGGCGACTAGAGTCGGTAAGTAACGCCGCCAATGCCGAACGGTCGAAGGGAAGGAGTTTATCTGCCTGTACGTAGTTGGCAATGAGCTGCATATAGGCTTGTTCATTGTCTTCGTTACGCTGCAAGGTGTCGGTGAAGTCGGCACGAATTTTAAAAACGCTGCCCAATTCAGGTTCAAGTTCTAAAATTTCGTAATACACTTCAGGTTCCGCTAAAAGCACAACTTTTAATTGCAGCGGAATCGATTCAGGTTCAATTGAAATGCTGCCTGTAAGCGTCAGCATATGTTCAAGAGATGAAAGTTTAAGTTTTCCAGATTTTAACGCACGTTTCAAACCTTGCCATGCATAAGGTTGTTCAAGCAGCTGCTCGGCTTCGAGCATTAAAAAACCACCGTTGGCACGATGTAATGCACCGGCACGAATTAAGGTGAAATCTGTGGTGATGGTGCCATTTTGTGTCAGTTGCTCGACATGACCTAGCAAATTGTAGTGTGTCGGAAAATCTTCAAAAATAACCGGCGCACCGCTATTGGCTGCATTGCTAATAATGACATTGGCTTGGTAACGTGCCGGAATACGACTAAACATTGCAGGGGTGAAATCATCTTCATCCTGATCTAAAATCATTTCGACATTTTCGATAATGTCGTTGGCGTAATGTTTTAGATATTGTGCTAAACCTTTTACATTTTCAAACTTATTTAAAATCAGATCGATACGCGGTTGCACCACTTGGCGCGCAATGTCGCGGTTTAAATCGGACACTTGGTCGCGGGCATCATCTTCAAGCGTACCTAAATGCAGCCCAAGGCGATCGAGTTTTTTATCCATATAACGAATATTGGCATTAATTTCAGCACGTTGCTTGCTATTTAATGCAGCAAGATCATCGGCTGTCATTTCTTGCACAGTATCATCTTTATTTTGTACAGGCACAAAACAATGTTGTTCGTCGCGTGAAATCAGTTTTAGATTTAGACCTTCACCTTCTTTGGTCAGTTCAACTAACGCTTGTTGTTGTTCTTGTCCGGTATCTTGGCGGATGCGTTCAATGCGATTGTGGTAGGTTTCTGCACTAAAACGACGTTCTAATTGTTTTAAGATGACTTGCCATGCTTGATGCAATGCGGTTTGGAATTTTGTCCCCTGAGATGCAGGAAAACACAGCGCAATTGGTTGGCGCGCATTTTGAAAATTATTGACATACACCCAATCATTGGGCGTTGGCATGGTTTTGGCGTGTTGTTGGAGTAAACGCTTAATCATGGTGCGTTTACCTAAACCTGCCGTGCCCACGGCAAAAATGTTATAGCCTGAATACGGCAATGAAATGCCTGCTTCAACAGAAGCTTTAGCCCGATCTTGCCCTAAAAAATTATTTAAGGGTTTAATGCGGCGGGTTGAGGCAGGAATATGTTCTAAATCTAAGACATGCGTGAGTTGTTCGGGGTTCAGTTGAGTGTGCTGCAATGTTTTTAGTATTTCAGGTTGATCAAACGCAGAGTGAGTTGTTTGCTGAGCTTGTTGTTGGATTGAGTCTAATTTATTCGCAGAGAGTACAGAGTTCATTTGATCGAGTCTTTGGGTCACAGTTGAATTCCACAACACATGTTGATTGGAAATTTAAAGGTATACAGGTTTGGTCTAAAAGATCAAGCAACATACGTAAATTAACATGAAAAAAGCATAAAGCTGCGCTTTGATATTGCAAGATGCCGCGATAAGGGTTCAAATATCCATCTTAAAAGAACAATGGAATATTTCCAGACCATGACTTCGCAACGCCAAAGTTGGACGCAAGCCTTTCGCGCTTTTTTAGATCGTCGTGCTGCAATTATGCTGTTTTTAGGGTTTTCTGCAGGAATTCCGATTTTACTAATTTTTTCCAGCCTATCTTTATGGTTAGGTGAAGCAGGAATTGATAAAAGCGCAGTGACGTTTTTTAGCTGGGCTGCGCTCGGTTATTCCTTCAAATTCGTGTGGGCGCCCTTAATTGACGAATTACCTGTGCCCATCTTAACCAAAAAACTCGGTCATCGCCGTGCTTGGTTGTTAATTGCACAGTTGTTAATTGTCGCTGCAATTAGTTTAATGGCGTTTTCAAATCCGGCTTTGGGGCATGATGCATTAATTCAAATGGCGGTAGGTGCGGTGTTACTTGGGTTTTCTGCCGCCACGCAAGATATCGTCATTGACGCGTATCGGATTGAATTGGCTGATACCTCCATGCAAACGGTTTTAGCTTCGACTTATAATGCAGGTTATCGAATCGGTATGATTGTTGCTGGTGCTGGTGCCTTGTTCTTGGCTGCATCGCTTGGAACATCGAAAGGCAATTATATTTATAGCGCATGGCAATATACCTATTTAGCCATGGCTGCGGTGATGAGCGTTGGACTGATTACCACGTTAGTGATTCGTGAGCCCAAAGGGCAACGAAAAGAGCGACATTACCAAAAACAAGATTATTTCCGCTTGGTGTTTGTCTTTTTCTTGGCTGTAGGCAGTTTTGTCTTAAGCTATATTTTTCTTGGTCAAATGCTCGATGGATTAGAAAAAGCATGGCAAATCAAAGACAATATCGTTCTATTTGGCTTAGAAACGATTCGCTTTATTGCCTCTGGTTTTATTGCATTTGTGGTCGGAAGTGTGCTGGTTAAATTTGGTGTGGTGAACCGACAAATGGCGGTTGAAACATGGGTCACCCCCATTCAAGATTTCTTTGTGCGCTATGGCGTTAAACTTGCACTGTTTTTATTGCTGCTGATTGGTTTTTATCGGATTTCAGATATTATTGCCGGTGTCATTTCCAATGTTTTTTATCAAGATTTAAACTTTAGTAAAGAACAAATTGCCGCTGCGGTTAAAGTCTATGGGGTATTTTTCTCATTACTGGGTGGCTTTTTAGGTGGTTTATTGGCGCAGCGCATGAACATTATGAAATTGATGTTTGTGGGCGCTATTTTAGCCAGCGTAACCAATCTGATTTTTATTGGATTGGTGAAATCTGGCGAGCCTTTGGGGCAAGTGACGGTACATGTTGCTGGGCAGACTTATGTGACACAACCTGATGATGTTGGTTATTGGTCGGTAAATGTTCCGAATCAACAATTACAGACTCAACACGATCTGCTCATTCAAGCGCAATACAATTCAGTTACAGCGTCTAAATTTGAGCTAGATGTGCCGTATTTGGTAGAAACGAATCATCCACAGATTCTATTGTTTCCTATTCAAGCCAAGCATTTAGCAGCGGCGATTCAGCAAAAACAAAGTGTTGTGGTGACCGGACAAGTCACTGGAGTTAATGTTGCTGATTTAAATGCCGATGCGCCAGTCATATTAACGTTTTTAGGTAAAAATTATCCTGCAAAACTCGATGAACATGGCGTATTAAGTACGGCCATTTCTGGCGATCAATTACAAGCCCTGCCAAAAGATGCAATGGTTGCCAAGCTTAATTTTAAATCGAATAATGCAGCAGTTGTAGAAACACAGCTTCATTTACCGAGTTTGAATAAAATACAAAATACCGACTTAGATATTGATATCAGCCCAATTGCTGTGGTGAAACAAGGGCAAGGCAGCACAGAAATTAAAGGTAAAGTGATAAAATCTTATAATAAACTGTGGTTATATTTTGCCATTGTGGTGGATAACATGGCTTCGGGACTGGCTGGTGCTGCATTTATTGCATTTTTGTCGAGCCTAACCAGCGTGTCATTTACTGCGGTGCAATATGCCATTTTTAGCTCACTGATGACCTTAACGCCTAAAATTTTAGGCGGTTACTCAGGCACCATTGTGACCCATATTGGCTATCCAAAATTTTTCTTAATGACCACCTTAATTGGAATTCCTGTGTTGATTTTAGTGGCATGGGTTGGCAAATTATTGAAAGAACATCAGCAAATATCTCAGTAAAAAGGAAAAATATTATGCGTATGCTTCATACCATGTTGCGTGTAGGCAATTTAGAGCGCTCTTTGGCGTTTTATACTGAAGTACTCGGTATGCAACTGCTTCGTAAAAGAGACTATGAAGAAGGGCGTTTTACGCTAGCCTTTGTCGGTTATGGCGATGAAGCCAATCATACCGTACTAGAATTGACTCATAATTGGGATACCGAACATTATGAATTAGGCAATGCCTATGGCCATATTGCAATTGGTGTTGAAGATGCTTACCAAGCTTGCGCCGAGATAAAAGCGCGTGGAGGCAATGTGGTGCGTGAAGCAGGGCCAATGAAAGGCGGTGTGACTGTAATTGCTTTTGTCGAAGACCCAGATGGCTATAAAGTAGAACTGATTCAGCAAGATCAAAATGCACGGAATAACTAAGGAAATTGTTCGCAAAACAGTTTGAGTTCACGTATAATATGCCAAACTTGTTGAACCTTGCCCTAACCTGATGTGTTTCGGTGGGTCAAAAGAATGGTCTGTTATGGTGTTGATCTGCCCGAAAAGGCATTCCTTATTTTAAATAAGAGTGATCAATTGCGATGACAGCTTAACCTTCTTAACTTAGGAGAATCGACCATGCGCGCCGATATTCACCCAAAATATGAAACTTTAGTTGCTACTTGTTCTTGTGGTAACGTGATCGAAACTCGTTCTGCACTTGGTAAAGAAACAATTTACCTAGACGTATGTTCAGCTTGTCACCCGTTCTATACTGGTAAGCAAAAGAATGTAGATACAGGCGGTCGTATCGACAAATTCAAGCAACGTTTTGCTGGTATGTCACGTTCTATCAAACGTTAATCATATCTGTAAAAGAAAAAACGGGCATTTGCCCGTTTTTTTATGTCTACTTTAAGCTGCGACAAGGTCTTAATGACCTTGCACATCAATTAAAGCATCGCTTCTTTTTTGGAAATAATCACCTTGTAAATAACGTACATCCACATTCCATGCGTTGGCAAAGTTGGTCATGTCATCAAGTTTTGGCAAAATCAAATCGACAGGGTAGATGGTTTTGTATTCCTCAATGCTATTTTGCAATGGTTCTAGGGTACTGTCATTACCAAGGTTTTCACTTAAGTTCTGATTAAGAACAGCAAAATCTGGTTGAATGTGTTCAAGTACCGCTAAGCTTTCGTTGTTGATGCCAAAATCTCGGACGGCAATCAATACACCTTGAGATTTAATCATTTGTATACTTGGTTTTAATTGCTTGATATGCGCTGCCAGTTCTATGGTTGGGAATTGTAAAATTAACGGCATAGATTGGTGATGCACAAGGGTCAACAATTTTTCGATTAGGCTGAGCAACTGCTCGGGTGCATTGAATAAAATCTCAAGATTCAGATTAATCATCAATTTTGTATTTGGAAATTGGGTGCGGAAATTGTGTAGTTGTTTGCATGCTTCAACCAAAATCCAACGATCCAATTTAACTGATAACGATTGATCTTTTTTCAATTCGGCCAAATCGGCAAGATTTAACCATTGATGTTCATAAAATACGCCCGCGGTCACTTCATAAATATATAATTCAGTGTCTTGTTTGTCATAAAGTTGCTGATATTTTAAGTGAATTGAATTGTCTTCAATATTTTTTTCAATGGTGTTTAATAAGCTCAATGCCTTGTCTAGGTGTGCTCCTAATACAACCGGTGCTTCGTTTGGCTTGTGTGTTGGCGTAACGCTTTTTTCTATTGGTTTTGATTCAGTTTCTAAAGATGAGAATTGAATCTCTGGCATTGTGGTTGCTTCAAATTTTAATGGATGAGCGAAAGCTTGGGTGAGCAAATATTCGAACTGTTCAGAATTTTGAATGGCAGCATTTATGGACTTTGCGCCAATTTCAAACTGAGCCGCGTAATTATCTTGTTCCACTGGTATCAGTTGTGCTTTTAACAGCGGCTGCAAATTACGTAGTTTTGATTCCATGCGCTCTGTAGATGCCGCTTGGATTAAGCCAAAATAAGTCATGGCCGCAACTTTATAAACCGTGGTCTGAGTCTGCTCTTGTAGAAACTTTTGAACTTGTTGTAAGTATTCAGCGGTGAGTTTCGGGTTGAGATGGGCAAGGTCAGTATAAGGCGGGCTAATTCTAAACACTACCAACGTATTCTGATTCGCAGGTTCACTTAGCATTTTACGATTCAGTGCTTCATAGCTAGATACTGTGGTCGTTTCTGTCTGTACCGCCGTATTGATTACAGGTGTTTGTTGTTCTGTAGCAATAGTCAATTGCACCGTCTCTGCTGCATTGCCAGACAAAAATTCAAGTTTAAGCGTCGGTGATTCAACGTGTGGGTTTTGAGAATGAATTTCAAAGCTTGGTTGTTCAAAGTTATGCTGTGAAATACGCTTAAAAAATTTCTTAAAATTTTGAATTTCTTCAGGTTGTAAAATATCTAATAAAGGTAGGCCAATAATCTCATCTTCATTTTTTAGCCCGAAGAGCGCAAGATATTCTGCATTGGCATGCACATGGATGCCCTCATGAATTGTGGCAACGGCAAGTTTATTATCAATTGAATAATTTTGTAGCCGCGTTTCAAATTGGGCTAATTCAGTATGAAGATATTTTTGCGTTTGTAATGAACGGCTGTAGGATAAAGTCCGAACCAAGCCAATATAAAAACGATCGGGATAATCAAGATTAAATAAATCGTAAACCCCTTTATTGATAAAGCTCAGATATTGCGAAGGATTATAATTTTCATCATTCAACAATAAGAAAGGAATTTGAGGCTGTTGTGAGTGATGAATTAAAGTTAAGGCTTGCTCGACTTTAAAGTCATACGCCCGACCAAATAGCACAATATCCCATGAAGTATTCAGTTGTTTTTCAAAACTATGCACATCATCTAGTAGGTGAGCATTTACCGAATGACCTTTAGATTCTAATAACGCGACAATTTGGTTATAACGGATTTGATTATCATCAATAATGAGTAAACGAATATTTGTTTGTTTTAGTTTGTCAGATAAAAATGCATTTCTCATTTAAGACTTTCCCAAAGATCTTGTTTTTTTAGCGTTTCTGCATGCTGTTGGATAAACTGATCCAATAGAATCTGCTCATCGCTATTCAGCAATTCAAATTGCAACTGACTAAAGCTTTGGCTAATGACCTTCGCTTCATTCAGATAAATTTTAATGTTTCTTTCCCCTAAACGTAGAAAAACCCCTTGTTGAGATTTGAACGTTTGAGACCCCCAAACAATGATAGACAAATGTGCTTCATTTAACACCTGATTTTTTAAAATAAGTGCAGGCTGATAAGACAATAGGTCGCGTTCTTTAGTGAGTTGCACTGCGCACGGTGTAATTTCATCCGATAAAACTTCCACACCAAATTCAAAAGATTGATCTTTATTTTGTTTTAACCAGCGCACCGTGCCGCCACGCCAAGGTGATTTTTCGTTTTCTTGGACTAAAATAAACTCGCCAGTACGTAACTGTTTAGGCACCGGATTCGGTGAACGCATACGATAACCATTCACACTGATATCGATAACTGTGCAGCTATGTACTTGTTTTGATTCTGGATTTAAGGTTTTATAATGTTGATTTGCAGATGCAACGTCACTATTCCAAGTCGATAATGATTTGGCACTTTGCTGTTGGACATTAACTTTACGCCCAAGCTGTAATGTATCTTGAAACGGCAGGCCATGCGATAGATGAAAGTGTGCACTTTGAATGCTAAATACCATTTGCACGGTAGAGTTGAAGTTATAACGTTCATAGCGCCGTTCAGGCAGGCTGTTTAATACATGTTGTAGATGAAAAATAAGCGAAGGGCTTAAATGACGGCGTTCTATTGCAGAAATCTGCGGGTTATTTTCTAAATTGGCAAGATTAATATGTTTAACTAAATCTTTAACTTCAATAAATACAATAGATTCATCGGTTCTTTTTTTGACGCTGTTTAGCGAAGGCGGTAAATCACTTTCAAGGTCAACAAAATATCGAGAGTGACTATTTTCATGCGTTGATAACCCAATTAAGTTAACCCATTGAAAGGTGCACTGATACAGGGCAGTAATTTCAATAGGACGAATTTGATGGGTATTTAAAATATCCATTAATAAAATTTGCGTATAAATCTGGGTGATTGTGGTCAGTTTAGATGTATTGGTTTGAATATGTTGGATTTTTTCAGACTGAAATTTATGTTGCTGTGCTAATTTAAATAAATGATGGCCTGCGAGCGACTGTCCCATTAATCGATTGGTGTAAACAACGGTTTGTTGGAATCGGAGTAAACTGAATTGTTCGAGTGCATAATAGGTGCTCAGCGTTCGTACTCTAGACAAGGCCTTTTTTTGTTTAAATGCAAATAATGATATTTGATTATTTTGAATCGTTTGATCGCTTTTTTGCGCAATATCTAAATAAATACGCGCTAAATAGCAACGAAATTGTTGTGCTAATTCAATAGTATGATAGTTAAATGCAGACAGATGATGCGATTGATCGATAAATTGTTTTTCGAGTAATCCTAAGACTTGTTCGATAGGCAAATGTAGAGTTTGAATTAGATCGAAACGAAGCAGTTCATCACACTCTAATTCTGAAACTTCAATAAGTGCATTAAATAATAATTTCGAGCTGTCCCCCAATTGCACGACAGGCAACTTAGCCAACCACCGTTGAAGCGAGGCTAGGTTGGCATCACAAAAGCTAAGCATCGGTCTACGCTGCCCAGCGGACAGCATAAAAAAATCTGACGGAGGAGTTTCAATCGTTGTCATTATTCGCCCTTATTAATTAAAACGTTTCTCCATAGAGAGGGGTTTTATTTTTTTCACCAGCAATTTCTCTGACCAATTTCGGGACCAAATATCCGGGTAGTTTCGCCAGCAACTCAGTATAAATTTGGTTGATTTGCGCTGAATCAAGGTCAAAATGTTGCGCACCTTTGACTTTGTCTAAGACGTGCAAATAATAAGGCATCACATTGGCTTCGAATAAACGATAACTTAGGTCGGCTAAAATTTCTGCACAATCATTGACGCCTTTGAGAAAAACCGCTTGATTTAGAACTGTTATTTGGTGTTTTGTCAAGTTTTTTAATTGATCAATGGTGTATGGATCAAGTTCTTTGGCATGATTTGAGTGTACCACCACAATGCATTGCAACCTACAATTTTTTAATAAAGTGATAAATTCATCATCAATTCGGCTTGGGGTGACAATAGGAACACGCGTGTGAATCCTTAAAAATTTAACCTGTGGCACGCTTTCCAGTCGCTTAATCCAAAGTTCTAATTTGGCATTGGTTAAGGTAAGAGGATCGCCACCGCTTAAAATAATTTCATTAATCTGTGGGTTTTGCTCGATATAGTCACGAATATTATCCCAATCATTATTTTTAGGTAGATTTTCTTGATAAGGAAAATGTCTACGGAAGCAGTAACGGCAATGCACCGCACACGCACCTGTCAGAGTCAGCAAAAAACGAGATTGATATTTATGTAGAACGCCAGGAAGTTGATTGGCTTCTTTTTCTCCCAGTGGATCGGTGACAAATTCAGGATGATCTTCTAATTCTAAATGATGGGGTAAAACTTGAAGTAACAGGGGATCTAAAGCATCGCCGACATTCATTTTTGCAACGAAAGCACGGGGAACACGCAGCTTGAATTGTTCAGAAGCTAAAATAGCCCCTGATAATAATTGATCTGTTGAGAGCTCAAGTTGCTGAAGTAACTCTTTTGGATCGGTAATTAGATCACTAAGTTGTGTTTTCCAGTTTTGCTCTTGGTACAAATAGTTTATCATGCGACGTGTTAAAAATAATGCTAGTCTAGCATTAATTGATTTAAGTTAGTAAGTTTGGAGTGAGCCAGTCATGGCCAATTATTCTACAAATGATTTTAAGCAAGGCTTAAAAGTCATGCTCGATGGTAACCCATGTTCAATCATGGAAAATGAATACGTAAAACCGGGTAAAGGCCAAGCATTTAACCGTGTTAAATTGCGTAACCTTCGCTCGGGTAAAGTATTAGAAAAAACCTTTAAATCTGGTGAAGTTTTAGAAGCAGCTGACATTGTAGAAGTAGAAATGGAATACTTATACAACGACGGCGAAATGTGGCACTTCATGGATCCTGAATCATTTGAACAGCTTGCTGCTGATAAAACAGCAATGGGCGATGCTTCAAAATGGTTAAAAGACGATTCGAATGCAAAATGTTCAGTGATGTTATTTAATGGCGTGCCATTAAATGTCAACGCACCGAACTTTGTTGTATTACAAATTGTTGAAACAGATCCAGGTGTTAAAGGTGATACGGCTGGTACAGGCGGTAAACCTGCAACGCTTGAAACCGGTGCTGTGGTACGTGTTCCTTTATTCGTGCAACAAGAAGACAGCATTCGTGTTGACACGCGTACGGGCGAATATTTAGAACGTGCATAATGGTCATTAAATAGACTATGATAAAAGGGTGACGCATGTCGCCCTTTTTTTATGCCAAAGTCGTAGATAAAAATATATAAATGGGGTGTACAGTCACAGGGAAGAATATAAATTGTAATAAAAACAATCAAGTTTTTATGAAAAAATAGGCGAGGGATGTCATGGATCGTGATCTACGTCAGCGTAAAATGTCAATTACATCAATAATGCTGTGGGTTATTGTTGCGGTAATTGGCGCAGTTTCTTTTGGAATGCTTGCTTTAAGCCGAGGTGAGCAAATTAATGCAGTCTGGCTTGTACTTGCTGCATTATGTACTTATAGCATTGCATATCGTTTTTATAGTTTATATATCGCTAAAAATATTTTTGAATTAAATCCACGTCGTTTAACGCCTGCGCATCGCTTAGCTGACGGCTTAGACTACGTTCCAACCAATAAATATGTATTATATGGGCATCATTTCGCAGCCATTGCCGGTGCAGGGCCTTTGGTTGGGCCTATTCTAGCGGCACAAATGGGTTTTTTACCGGGTACAATTTGGTTGTTGGTCGGTGTGGTTTTTGCAGGTGCAGTGCAAGATTTCTTGGTTTTATTTATTTCCACGCGCCGTGACGGTCGTTCACTCGGTGAAATGGCAAAACAAGAACTTGGAACCTTTGCCGGTATTATTGTGATGCTTGGAACGCTTGGGGTGATGATTATTATCCTTGCCGTTTTAGCATTAGTGGTGGTTAAAGCGCTTGCCCATAGTCCTTGGGGAGTGTTTAGTATTGCCGCAACGGTGCCAATTGCATTATTTATGGGCGTGTATATGCGTTTTATTCGCCCAGGTAAAATTGCAGAAATTTCAGTAATTGGCTTTGTGTTGATGATGCTCGCGATTGTTTACGGTGGTCATGTCGCAGCAGATCCATACTGGGGCGAATTCTTTACTTTAACGGGTACGCAACTGACGTGGTGTCTGATTATCTATGGCTTTATTGCCTCAGTATTGCCAGTTTGGCTATTGCTTGCACCGCGTGATTACTTATCGACCTTTTTAAAAATTGGTGTGATTGCCGGTTTGGCGGTAGCTATTGTTGTGGCATTACCTGAACTGAAAATGCCTGCGGTCACGCATTTTATTGATGGTACCGGTCCTGTATTTGCAGGCAGTTTATTTCCATTTTTATTTATCACCATTGCTTGTGGTGCAATTTCGGGCTTCCATGCCTTGGTTTCGAGTGGAACCACCCCTAAATTGGTCGATAACGAAAGCCACATTCGTATGATTGGTTATGGTGGCATGCTTACGGAATCGTTTGTTGCAATTATGGCGCTCATCTGTGCAACCGTGCTTGACCCAGGTGTTTACTTTGCCATTAACTCACCTGCGGCATTATTAGGAACAGATCCGCAATCTGCAGCAGAAGCCATTCGCCAAATTGGTTTTGTGGTAACGCCTGAGAGTTTAACTGTACTTGCCAAAGAAGTCGGTGAATCTACGGTGCTTTCACGAGCCGGTGGTGCACCAACCTTTGCGATTGGTATGGCGCATATTTTATCTGAATTATTCAATAATCGTTCAATGATGGCTTTTTGGTATCACTTTGCTATTTTGTTCGAAGCCTTATTTATTTTAACAGCAGTCGATGCAGGAACTCGTGCTTGTCGCTTTATGGTGCAAGACACAGTCGGTATTGTTGTTCCTTCAATTAAAACATCACGTTCATTTGTGGGTAATTTGATTGGTACCTTTGTCGCGGTGGGTGGATGGGGCTACTTTGTTTATCAAGGTGTTGTCGACCCATTAGGTGGAATTAACTCTTTATGGCCATTATTTGGTATTGGCAACCAAATGCTTGCCGCCATGGCGTTAATTTTAGGTACGGTTATTTTATTTAAAATGAAAAAAGACAAATTTGTGTGGGTTACCATTTTACCTACCATTTTCTTGGTCGTGACCTCAATGACTGCGGGTTGGCAAAAAATATTCCACAGCAATCCGAAAATTGGCTTTTTGGCACAAGCCAACAAATTTTCAGATGCGATTGCACGTGGTGAAATTTTAAAACCTGCTAAATCGTTAGAAGAGATGCATACCATTGTGTTGTCGAATCAGATTAATGCCAGTTTATGTGCATTCTTTATGATTGTATTGGTGGTGATGATTATTGCTTCAATAGGTGCGGTGCGTCGTGCATTGGCAAGTAAAACGCCTACCGTAAAAGAAGCGCCTGCGATTTATGTCGATGAAGAAGCCAGTGCGGCAAGTTTGCAAAAATAAGGAGAGTATTAATGAAACTTAAATATGCAAAACAAGGCGCAACGGTGCTGACCAAAATTATTAAGATGACCATTATGTCGCAAAAACATTTGGTTTTATCTCCTAAAAATTGGTCGAAAATTGCGACTCTTTGGCAGCGGTTGCAGCAAAGTTTTAGATTAATGGTGGGCGTGCCAGATTACACCACCTATTTAAATCACATGCAGCAACATCACCCCGATTTAAGCCCAATGGATGCGAAGACGTTTTACCGTTACTGTGTGGACGCGCGTTATCCATCGGCAGGGAATTTAAAAAAATGCCCATGCTAAATTAAATTTAAACGGTACTGTGAAAATGGCAGATGCTTCGGCATATGCCATTTTTTATGGCTAAATTTTAGTGCGTATTTTTAACTCAAAAGTTCGCCATTTTTGCTATGATTCTCAGCAAAATAATTCAATCCTCTGATGAAACAATGAAAATTTCTAAACGCGCACAATCTATTGCACCATTTTATGCCATGGCATTTGGTGCAAAAGCGGCAGATTTGGCTGAACAAGGCCATCCGATAATTAAGCTTAGCTTGGGGGAACCCGACTTTGGAGCACCACCTGCGGTCATTGAAGCGGGTAAAAAGCTCATGGATGGTCGCGCGCTCGCATATACTTCTGCTTTAGGATTGCCCGAATTACGCCAAAAAATTTCAGAGTTTTATCTGCACCGACATGGTGTATCTGTCGATCCTAAACGGATTATTGTTACTGCGGGTGCATCTGCGGCATTGCTATTACTCACCGCGGCATTGGTTGATCATGGCGATGAGGTGATGGTTGGTGATCCATCTTATCCATGTAATCGGCAATTCTTAAGCAGTTTTGGTGCAGAGGTGGAATTGGTTGCAACCGATGCGCGCACGTATTATCAATTGAGCATGCAGTCGGTACAGCAACATTGGACGGCAAAAACCACTGGATTAATGATTGCAACACCATCGAATCCGACGGGTACGTCCATTCCAATAGATGAATTAAAGCAAATTTGTGCGTGGGCACAGCAACATCAAGCATGGCGAATTATTGATGAAATTTATTTGAATTTGGCCGACCCTGATGCCGAAGGCAATGTTCCACAAACGGTATTAAGTTTTGATCCAGACGCAATTGTAATTAATAGCTTTTCGAAATATTTTGGCATGACGGGTTGGCGCTTAGGTTGGTGTGTGGTGCCCGAAGAGTTAGTGCCAATCATTGAGAATTTGGCGCAAAATTATTTTATCTGTCCATCAACCATTGCGCAGTATGCAGCATTAGAATGCTTTACTGAAGAATCTTTGGCAGTTTGTGAGCAGCGCCGTGAAATTTTTATGCAGCGTCGTCAATTGGTTTTAGCCGCGTTAAAACGTATTGGTCTGCCTGTGCCAGTTGAACCAGATGGGGCGTTTTATGTGTATTTTGATGTCAGTGCTACGGGGCTGAGTTCTTGGCAGTTTTGCGAGCGAGTATTGCAAGAAGCGCATGTGGCATTAACGCCAGGGCAAGATTTTGGTCATGCTCAGGCCGAAACGCATGTGCGCTTATCTTATGCCGCATCGACCGAGCATTTAGAGCAAGCATTACAACGCATAGAAAATTTTGTGCGTTCATTAAACTAAACCCTGTTTGTAGATTTAAAAAACCGACAATGGGAATGTTTGGCAATTGGGGTATAATGCCGCATTCCTTTTTTGTATCACAACATTTATGCATCAAAGCCACACAGACTTGCCGGTGAAACATTGGTGTGAATTTGAGTTTATCTCTAAAACGGTTAAAAATCCCAATATCCACATTTCAGGAAATTACAGTTATTACAGCGCATTTTGGGATCGCGGTTTTGAACGGTCAGTGGTGCGTTATTTACACGATAAACCTTCCACAGCAGAAAAACCAATAGACCAGTTATACATTGGCAATTTTGTTTCCTTTGGTGCGGAATGTGTGATTATGATGGGCGGAAACCAACTGCACCGCACAGATTGGATTGCCGCATTTCCCTTTGATACGCGTAGTTTTGTGGCTGCGGGCGATACCGTCATTGCTGATGGTTGTTGGATTGGTAGTCGTGCCATGATTATGCAAGGGGTTAAATTAGGCGAAGGGGCAGTGGTTGCAACGGGTGCAGTTGTGACCAAAGATGTACCGCCATATGCTGTCGTGGGTGGGGTGCCTGCCAAAATTATTAAATATCGTTTTCCAATCGACAAAATTCAAAAGTTACTTGCTCTTAAATTGTATTCACTGAATGAAAAGCAAATTTTGAGCATGCGTGAGCAATTACAAACCGATGATGTCGATCAGTTATGCAACTACATTATGGCATTAAAAACGCAAAATTAAGCTTTTTTTATTAAAAATGGGCTTTAGATTGGCGTTTCCAGTTTTGATATTTGTGAGTCTGCTAAAAATAAAGCGACTTAAAATTCGTAAAATGGATTGAATCACGGGCAGTGTTGCATGAATGCAACAAATCGTTTTATGCTTAATAATGTACTTTATCCTTAAATGATTATAATTTTGAGAATATTCTAACGTAATGGAAATAAACAAAATGACTTTAAAAACATTATCTCTAGGTTTGGCTGTTGCGGTTGTAAGTTCTATGAGTATGGCTGCGCCAGTGGCTTATGATATCGATCCAACCCATACAGCAACGGTATTTTCTTGGAATCATTTTGGTTTTTCTACACCAAGCGCAAATTTTAGCAATATCCAAGGTGTAATTAATGTTGATAATGCTAAACCATCAGCATCTACAGTGGATGTAACCATTCCTGTAAGCAGCGTAAATACCAATGTGCCTGCGTTGGATAAAGAATTCCAAGAAGAAGGTTGGTTTAATGCCGAGAAGTATCCAAACATTACCTTTAAAAGTACCAAAGTTGAAACCAAAGACAAAAAACATTTCAAAATTACAGGTAACTTAACCGTTAAAGGTGTAACTAAACCTGTAGTGTTGAACGCGGTATTGAATAAACAAGCTGTTCATCCAATGACAAAATCACCTGCAATTGGTTTAAATGCAACTACTTCATTTAACCGTTCAGAATTTGGTATCGGCAACTACGTGCCAAATGTTGGCGATAAAATCACTGTAAACATTACCGTTGAAGCTGAAGCGAAAAAATAATATTCCTTAAAACAGCGATTTATTAAAGATGAAGCCTGCATAATGTAGGCTTTTTTTTGTTTTAAAATCAGAAAATACAACGCTTTTTTCTGTTTTTTTATTTTTATAAAAACAAATCTGCACCAAGAAAATGAAGAAACAAAACCCATTGACCCAATTGTTATACCCGTTATTTGTATTTTGCTGTCTTAAAAAAGATTAATCGAGCAGATGACGATTGCACACAGTTTGCAGATAGGTAATACCCATGTGATGAATCACATGTTTATTCGAATGTGAAACACGTGTGCTACCGCTAAATATCTTTAAAATAGGATAGGGCAGCCGCCTGCCCAAAACCTAATCTTATAAGTTTAAATTCTTTAAAAATTCGTGGATAACTGCTTGCGCGGCATGTTCAAGCGTTGTTGCATATTTTTGGTTGTCTTGGCGTAACTGTGGAATAGCAATGCCTGCATGGCGTAATTCACAGGTATTTCCAATGAGCCAACTTTCGAGGCTATCGTGTGCAACTTCAACATGAAATTGTAACCCAAGAATCTGTTTACCTACGGCAAATGCTTGGTTAGGGTAAATGCTTGAGCTTGCCAGTAATGTCGCCTGTTCAGGAAGGTCAAAGGTATCGCCGTGCCAATGTAAAACAGCCGTTCCGTTGAGTGCGGCTAACGGATTATTTTCAATTTCGGCAATGCTTAGCTCACTCCAGCCAATTTCTTTTTCATGCCCCGCATAGACTTTAGCACCAAGTGCATGCGCAATGAGCTGCGCACCTAAACAAATGCCAAGGGTTGGTTTATTTTGCGCAAGACGCTGTTTTAATCCTGCAATTTCATCGATTAAAAATGGATAATCTTCCTGCTCATACACCCCGATTGGCCCACCTAAAAGAATGGTGAGTCCATCATATGCCAAAGCAGGACTTAAATCGTCTATACCTGCTTCAAAATAGCGAATGCGAAATCCAAGCTGATAAAAAACATCCTCTAAAGAACCTAAATCTTCAAAAGCCAAATGTTGAATTGCGTAGATGGTTTTATGGTGTGGAAACGTGGTCATGATGATCGACAATCTATGTACTTTACATCATCACAGCATTTCTCTTTTTGTTAGAAATGGCAAGTCAGATTGTATAATTTTTCTTGAATATTTGCTGAGATGAAAAAAAGTTGATGAATCGTGCGGATTCATCAACCCAATCAGACGATTTTATTTTTTAGCGTTGGCAAGATAAGTCGTTGCAACATCTAATGCATAATCTTGGCAGGCTTCACCAGTATTTGGATTATATGCGCCATTGTTGGTTGCGTTATTTGATAACACGCGAATCCCTAAGAATGGAACTTTATATAGTGATGCAACTTGAGCCGCAGATGCTGTTTCCATTTCTTCTACTGACGTTTTATAGGTGTCGTGGAATAATTTAATGCGGTCTAATTCGTTATTCCATACATCGGCAGAGCCAATCACGCCTTCAACGACACGACCTTTGGTATAAGTGCTTTTAATGCTGTTTGCTGTTTGAATCAGCTTGTCGTCACCTGCAAATGTTAAGTGGCGTGATGCTTCGGCATCCGAATTGTCATTAGGTAATACATTAAAGGGTTTGTTCCACGTCAAAGCATTTGAACCTTCACCAAGCGCTTTTTTAGGTGTAATGAATGCACCAATATTTTCCGATTGTTTGCCAAGCACAATATCAAAAACGTTTAATGCTGGATCGTGCCCACCCGCCGTACCTTGGTTAATAATCGCAGCAGGATGATAATGTTCAATGGCAAGTGTAGTTGCGGCAGCAGCGTCGGTCATGCCCATACGGGTACGCGAAATCACAATCGGTTGGCCCTTATATTTGCCTTCCCAAAATTGCCAGCCACCATAAGTTTTGCTTTTAACATGAGTCAATTTGCTGACCATGTGGTCGGTTTCGATGTCTAAAGCCCCTTGAATAACCACAGGCGCTTGTGCATATAAATGACCTGTGAGTAAAAGTCCAGCAGCGAGAAATGCGGGTTTAAGAATTTTCATGGGATATGTCCTTTGAATAGGCTGATTTAAAGCATGGAATCTATTAAATAAAGGGTTGTGCTGATTTGGGGCTGTAATTGGCATCCATTAATTTGAGGTATGGAATTGCATGATTCTAGTTTGGTGTGCACTCATTAGGGCACTGCAACTCAATCATCCATTTTAGTTGCCGCAAAATTGAAGTGATTCAATAGACGTGAAAAAGGTAACACCACAAATAATTGCTACATTTAAAAAATCCAAATCTATCGCGTTAACCAGATGATCTCATCGGATTAAGCAAGCGATGTGCCAAGTTGCTTCAGCTAAAAAATTTTCTAATTATTCATTCTCTTGGGGATGCCTGCAAGCAATAATTTAGAAAAAATAGGCAAAAATGCTGGGTGTTGTTACAAAAAGATAAAAAATTCAGTGAGTTATTGGTTGGTTTGTCTTGTTAAAAGTAACTTGTTGTATTCTATAGTTAATAATATATAATGACGCGATTTTAAAATATCAGAATTGATACTTTTGTGGATAAATTCGAGATTTTTCCAGCCTAAACGCCAAAAAAATCTCGAATTTAAACAGTTCTGTGCAAAATCTGTAACTTAAGCGATATGCCTGTTTAACTAGCACATGGCATAGTACTTGCTGAAAACTATTTTTATTTATATGTCTTTGTTTTTAAGGCATGTTCTCTGAATGATTCTGAATAGACCAAATGCATAGGAGCGATTGGTATGGGTTCAATGAAAACACTAAGTTGTGCAGTTCTTGCAGCCTTAGCGGTATGTGGTACTCAAGCAGCAAAGGCGGGTGATTTTGTAAATACCACACTTTGGGGTATTTACAGTAACAATATTATGTTTGGCCCACATCCTGCTGAAAATGGCTATTTAGAGCTTGAATATTTTGGTCAAAAAGGTCCTGTCGATCTTTATGGTTACCTTGATGCACCAAAATATTTCGGCGGTAATCGCAACATTAAAGGTGTTTGGGATAAAGACAGTTCAAAATTATTCATGGAACATGAACCAAAATTATCTATGAATCGTTTAACAGGCAAAGATTTATCTGTTGGGCCATTTAAAGATTGGTTCTTGGCAGCAGATTGGATTGTTGACGCTGGTACAACTACAGATTCACGTCAAAATACCTTGTATTACGGTGTGGGTACGTCAATTGACACACATACGAAATTAGGTATGAATGTAAATGTTTATGCCAAACAACAGTGGGAAAACTACGGCGCTGCCAACGCGTATACCTCAAATGATGGTGGTCGTTTACAAGTTCAGTTCTTCTATCCGTTACACACTTTTGAAAATGGCGCGAGCTTAAATTATTTCACCTTTAGTAACTATGACTTTGGTTCGAAGTTAGGCGATAAAACTGAAGGCGGTTATCGCACCAATGAAGCGTTTGTTTCAACACATGTATTCTCTTATAACATGAAACATTTACGTCTATTTACTGCTGCACGTTATTTCCATAACGGTGGGCAATGGAAAGATGGCGCAACAACATCTTGGGGCGATATGCTAACCAATAATGGTTGGGGATATTACGTAGCAGCAGGTTATCAATTCTAATTATAACCATTGCTATAAATCAAAAGCTGTCAGGTTCGCCTGACAGCTTTTTTTATGGATGAAAAAAATGCAGCTCACTTGCGTCAACTGCATCTGGAAAACTTAAAAATTAAAAATAATGGCTAAAACTTAGAAGAAGCCCATTGGTTTTGTTGCATAGCTGACTAGCAAGTTTTTGGTTTGTTGATAATGATCAAGCATCATTTTGTGGTTTTCACGGCCAATGCCCGATTTTTTATAACCACCAAAGGCTGCATGGGCAGGATACATGTGGTAGCAGTTGGTCCACACACGACCGGCTTCAATTGCACGACCTGCACGATACGAGGTATGCGCTGAACGTGACCAAACCCCAGCGCCTAAACCATAAATGGTGTCATTGGCAATTTTAATCGCTTCATCAAAGTCTTTAAACGTGGTGACAGAAAGCACAGGGCCAAAGATTTCTTCTTGGAAAATCTTCATGCTGTTGTTGCCTTTAAAAATGGTCGGCTCGATATAAAAACCTTCGCCAATTTCGTGACGTGCCGCACCACCCGTTAAAAGCTGCGCACCTTCATTACGACCAGTATTAATAC
>NZ_VTDU01000010.1:0-102005 GCF_035615615.1 Acinetobacter sp. MD2(2019)
CAGTACGTTATGAGTGTTTAAATCAGCAGTTATTTCGAGATATTGAAGACGTTCAGAACTATACAACAGCATGGCAATACTTCTATAATCATGAACGACCACATATGTCAGTTGATGGTAGACCACCTAATTTTAAACAATAATAAAGGCTTAGGATATTCTACTTATAGATTCGATTAATAATGGGGGTATTACCTACTTAGCTAATTCCATGTACAAAGAAGCTTATGATTTAAATACTAGAATGTTAAAAAATTCTTTCAGCAAAGCAAGATTAGTAAGTCAATGTGAGTTAAGTTTTTACGCAAAAAGACCAAAACAAGAATATGAAAATTGTCATGAAAAACTAGCATTGGCTTTCCAAAAAGAGTTAAAAATAACTCCTAAAAATGATCCAGAGTATATTTATGGTGAGTGGGGCTACCTTCTATCAATGTATAAATCAGGGCATACGGAATATAAAACAGAGTTAAAAAAAAATGATTAAGTCCAGTAAAGACGATCAAACTAAGAGCCAATTAGAGAGTAGTTATGAATTGGCTGTTGAACAAGTAGAAAGTTACCAAAAAAGTATATAAATTATTGGTAGTGTTTCAAAAAGTATGCTGGCATTAGACGAATCCATTATTGATGTAAAAAAAGACTAAATCAAAGGCTTTGAAATGATTCTCAAGCTTTTTAGAGAAGTTGTAGCTTCTCCTAAAGCCTCGCCTGATCCGATGCCGCAATCGACAATTATTTCCTTCAATACCCACAGTGAAAAACTTACCAATCAATTGTCTGTACTTTTTAAAGGTCGTAACAAAACTATCCCAGCAATCACTCGATATGCGAGCATAGCGTATTCCTAGCTGCCTTAATCTGGCTTTGAGCCGTTTTGCAGTCGCTAAATCTCGTTTACCCCAAACATAAGCAACGATTTCACCTGTTTCTCGATGATAGGCATATATCAACCATTGTTTATTCTGATTATTGCCGACAAAAGTCCAGAACTCGTCTACTTCAAGGGTTTCATAGTAATTCTGCTGTGCTTGGAGCTGATATTTAGATTGACTCAGTGTACGTAAAACCTTGCCGATTCTGACTCTTTCGACTTCTGCGATATCTCTAACGCCACTACCTCACACCATCAGGTGTAATATTTTGGTTTTGATCCCTGAATGGCAACCTTGATAGCTGAGCGCATGATCACCGATAAACTGACGTTTACATATTTTGCATTGGTAATTTTGTTTACCATCTACTTTTGTGCCATTTTTCTTTATACTGTCGCTCAGGCAGGTAGGACATTTGATGTGTAGAGTGATTAGCATTTCTCTATAGTATCAAATTCTTACCTGTTTTTTATTTCAGCATACTTTTTGAAACACTACCAAAAAAACAATTTAAAATTATTGTAACCCTCAAGTGCTTTGCTTAAAGCTATCGGCACATTATTGATACATTTTCCCATTCCACTTTAACCAACCATCGGCATGGCGCTGGCTTGGATCTTTGTGTGTCCAATGCACAACTCCACCTTTATCGTTATATTCATATTCACCAGAAAAAACGATCTGATCGCCCTTATTCAAACCCTCTAAACGTGGTGCCAAATCAATATTGTGGGCGACCAAAACCGTCATGCCATTGTGTAAATCTAAGATAAACTTTTGATGGCGTGAACCGGTCTCATCGTCTTTTAATACAGCTTTGACAACACCATCGCCAGTGACTTGAACATAACTTTGTTTATTTAAATATGCCGCATATAGTGCTGAGTTTTGAGATGCGTGCGATGTTGATTGATTGGCATCACTGCGACTCGATTGTTGCGATTGCTCTGTTTGAGCTTTGCTGCTGTTGTAGTGTGAGCGGTTATTTTCTTCTATCCAATAACCTAACAATGCGGCAAAACAAGCAATGAATATAATAAAACCCGTTCTTTTCATTTATTTTTCCTACATTCAAACACCGAATTTCATCCGCCATATTTCAGGCAAAATCGGTGTGCTATGTTTATATTTATAACTGGCGATTATACACCAAGGAAAATATCTTGTTTTTGCTTGTTTTTAACCTGTTGCCATTGCCACCATCCATACATGGCCAACAGCACAAATGCCGCGTACAACCCCGCGGTTAACCACAAACCTTTATAGATGAACATCGCCACATAAATAATATCGACAAAAACCCAAAGCACCCAAGTTGCAATATGTTTACGGCTTGTCCAATACGTTGCAAGTAGGCTAAATGCAGCCAATTGCGAATCTAAAATCGGCACAGCGGCATCGGTAAAGTGTTTAAGGATTAAGCCAAAAGCCAACCCCGATACCAATGCAAACGCCATTTGCCAAATAATGGTAGTGGTTTGAATGGGTTCAATTAAAATATCGTGGTCTTGCTGTTTGCCTTTTAACCACGCATAAAAGCCATAAAAATTAACCACCATAAAGAATAATTGTAAGATGGTTTCGCCATACAGCTTAAAAGTAAAAAACAAATATGCATACAGGGTAAATGCAATGAAATTAAACAGCCAACACCACATGTTACGCATAATGGTGAGAATGACACCAATTAAACTGATGATGACAGCAACAATTTCTAGAGCAGACATAACAAGCACACGTAACAATCAGAGTTTGCTATTATCGAAGAATCGCTCTAAAAAGCAAATCGGATTTAAAGCGATTTTTCTTTTAAAACTCGCTGTCTACAAAAATTTCCGCCACCATATATAACTTGGCATAACCTGAAATTTCTATGCGTTCTTGATCAAGCATTTTACAAAATAACGTGCCCTGTCTGGCTTTGCCTTGCTTGGCAGTCAACACTGATTTATTCAATTTTTCTGCCCAAAGCGGTGCAATCGCAGTATGAATAGAACCGGTAACAGGATCTTCATTAATGCCAATGGCTGGCGCAAAATAACGTGAAACACAGTCGACATCATCACCTTTTGCGGTAATTGCAACATCTAAAAGAGCATGCTGTGTTTGCAATGCTTGTTGTCCCAATAATTTGAGTTTCTCGAAATTAGGCGACTCATTCATTACGTCATCTACAGATGCATATTCGACAATATACGCCTGCTGATTAACATAAACCGCTTGAATGGGTTTGCTTAATGCCTCCATCAACAACGCTGGATATTCATTGAGTTTCTCAGCACGGCGGATGGGAAAATTCATACTAATTTTATGGTCGGGTTGTTGCGTGACATAAAAGGTGCCCAAATCTTTAACCATAAATTCAATGTTATGGGCCGAGGTATAATCGCGAAATAAAACAAAGGCACTTGCCAAGGTGGCGTGTCCACAAAATGCAACTTCAGCTTCTGGGGTAAACCAGCGAATTTCAAAATGGGTGGTATCTATTTTTTTTACAAATGCGGTTTCTGATAAGTTATTTTCAAGCGCGATCTTTTGCATTAAATCATCGTCGAGCCAATTTTCTAAAACAATGACTGCTGCAGCATTTCCTGCAAATAAGCTATGTGTGAACGCATCGACTTGATACATTTTCATGATTTGAATCTCGCTATTATTTTAGTGCTATTTTGTACCTCAGATTATGCAATAAACAGATACAATTTGCGAAAAATAAGCATTACAGATAAAA
This sequence comes from Acinetobacter sp. MD2(2019), assembly GCF_035615615.1. Classification (NCBI taxonomy): domain Bacteria; kingdom Pseudomonadati; phylum Pseudomonadota; class Gammaproteobacteria; order Moraxellales; family Moraxellaceae; genus Acinetobacter; species Acinetobacter sp. MD2(2019). Next base: position 3,607 of record NZ_VTDU01000010.1, read on the forward strand.
AAAATGCCAGATTAAAATCTGGCATTAAAAATTTGAATGATTTTATTCGCTGAGCTGAATTTCATCTTGCTCAAATATAGTATGGTCTGTCTGCCCTAAAATTTGACTGGTTACCATGCCGGCGGTCATTGCACCATTTACATTTAATGCAGTCCGCCCCATGTCAATCAGCGGTTCAATTGAAACCAACAACGCAACCAAAGTAACCGGCAAACCCATAGCAGGCAAAACAATCAGCGCGGCAAATGTTGCACCGCCACCCACACCTGCCACACCAATTGAACTTAAAGTGACTAGCCCCACTAAAGTTGCAATCCAAACAGGGTCTAAGGTATTAATACCTAACGTTGGCGCAACCATCACCGCAAGCATTGCAGGATATAAACCAGCACAGCCATTTTGCCCGATAGTAGTACCAAAAGATGCCGAAAAGCTTGCAATTGACTCTGGAATCCCTAAACGGCGTGTTTGTGCTTCAATATTTAAAGGAATACTGGCTGCACTCGAACGACTGGTAAAAGCAAAGGCTAAAACAGGTGCAACTTTTTTAAAGAATTTGGCGGGTGAAATCCGCACCATAAGCAAAATAAGCGCATGAACCACAAAAATGATGCCCAAGCCTAAATAAGAAGCAACAAGGAAGCCCCCTAAATTTAAAATTTCAGCCAAGTTTGAACTTGCCACGACTTTGGTCATCAGTGCAAAAACACCATATGGCGTTAAAGTCATCACCAAACGGACTAACTTCATCACCCATGCTTGTAGCACTTGAATGGCGCTTAAAATACGCTGCCCTTTGGCTTGATCATCACGAATTAAGTGAATAGCCGCAATACCTAAGAACACTGCAAAAATAACCACACTAATAATTGAGGTTGGATTTGCACCCGTAAGTTCTGCAAACGGATTGGTTGGAATAAAAGATAAAATAATTTGCGGCACGGTTAAATCGGTTAATTTACCCACATAATCGGTTTGAATGGCCGCTAAGCGCGCAGATTCAGCATCCCCTTGAATCAGGCCTTGTGCAGTTAAACCAAACAGGTTCACCACCAGCACGCCAACTAAAGCAGAAATTGCCGTAGTGACCAACAAGGTGCCAATACTATAAAAACTAATTTTCCCTAAAGATGATGCTTCATGCAATTTGGTCACTGCACTTAAAATAGAGACAAAGACCAACGGCATAACAACCATTTGTAATAACTTAACGTAGCCATTACCCACAATATTAAACCAAGTAATTGATTCTTTAAGTAAAGTATTGCCATCGCCATAAACAAGATGCAGCCCTAGGCCAAATACCACACCCAACAGCAAACCTGCCAATACTTTTTTTGCTAAGCTCCACTGAGTTTTTCTCGTTTGTGCGAGCAACGCAAGTAGCGCTAAAAATAAAACAATATTGATCATAAGAAGCCAATTCAAGTCTTCTCTCCTCTATGTTGCTCAAGTCAATACAAACTGCGAACGAATCTAATGGGGTGCAATTTATATTAACTAAAAATGATGTAATCTCTGAATGGGGTTATCTTATCGGCTTTATATCTATTTATTAGAATTTATTATGCTATGCTTATCACTTTTAGTGATTTTGACTACTTTACACGCAATTTAAGCGACTTTTATCCACTTTAAGATGAAATCATCTCTAATTTCATACATTCAACCAAATCATTCAATCCTATGAATGTCGGCTTATTAGGCATGATGCTGCTTCGCTAATAAGCCTGACTATTCAATGCTCATCTAAAAGAAACTTTAGCATGTTCGGTTAGATTAATGCGTTGTTCCAAAAATCACAATGGTGCTTTTCTTTAAATCCCGTAACAGGCGCTAAACCAGCAATACTTAAATTAAACGGTTGATGATTTGGATAAGGTTGCCAAGTTGGTAAACCTTCACCATTCGGATTGCCTGTTTTGGCAAAATTGCCCCAATAACGCTGTATTTGATCAGACAATGTCTGTTGCTGCGCATTCAAATGCTGACCACGCGTTAACGCATTCGGACTCGCAAAAACATAATGCAATTCGCTGGCGTGATAACTGCGCAATCCATAGATTTTTTTCAACAATTTAAACCGAAATGGCGCATTCGGGTCTTCAAACTGATACTGATAAATCGGCGCTTGTGTCTGATATAAATCGAGCATGGCAGTGGTTGGACATACAAATACCGAGTCGGTAAAAATTTGTGAAAATGCGCGTTTGGTTCCATCTTTATCAATTCTTGGTTGATAAATCGTCATGGCTTTTTCAGCCAATTCAGGTGAATTGAGCATTTCAGCAACGCCGTCTTGCAGATTCTTTCGCGTCGTGACTCCTTTAGTTTTTGCGCTAAATAGAATAGCAAATAAATCGCCTTCATTGGCATTGGTTCCCACCAACATCGGCACTTTGGCCGTCTGTGCATTTTTCAATGCTTGTAACGGCGAAATTGGCAGTACATCGCCACCAATCATCGGTGACCAACCGTTTTTACCGGTAATGCCAGAACGACTGGCTTTGGCTTGCATAATCTGTTTCGCAGATTTTTTGCGTAAACAACTCAGATCATTATTTCCTGTACAACCTAAGTTTTTGGCAAAGCTTAATCCACCTTGTTCAGCCGTTTGCTGTGGCGTAGACCAACCTATGCCGACACAACTGCCACTTTCCATAATCACACGCTTAAACAAGCCCTTAGAACTTGGTGCAACCAAATGCGTACAGACGCTACCTGAACCTGCAGACTCGCCCATTAAAGTAATATTGTTTGGGTCACCGCCAAATTGGGCAATATTGCGGTTTACCCATTTTAAGGCCGCTTGTTGATCTTGAATGGCAAAATTACCCTCACCCGATGTACCTTTTAATTCAGGATGTGCAAAAAATCCTAATGCACCCAAACGATAATTGATAGAAACCACAATCACATTTTGCTTTTCGGCCAGTTGCGCGGGGTCATTATCTCGAGTGCTTCCAAGCACATAGGCGCCGCCATGAATCCAAAAAATCACGGCTTTGGGTTTGGCATCTACATTGCTATTTTTAGGCACATAGACATTCAGATATAAACAATCTTCCGATGCATCGGGATTCACCGAAACACTGGCGACACAAGTATGCCCTTGCTGAATGGTTTGCTTGATGCCTTGCCATGCGCTCGGCACTTGCGGCGAACGAAAGCGATTTTCGCCCACTGGTGCTTGTGCGTATGGAATACCTAAATATTGATCGGTTTGGTCTTTTACAGTGCCTTGAATTTCCCCACGCTCTGTTTGAATAATTTGGGTACGGTGAAGATTCTGCTGTAGATGTAGCGGATGAGTTTGGCATGCCATGAGTATTGGTGCAACCATACCTAATAGTCCTAGCCATTTAAGCTGCGTTTTTAGTGCCATACAAGCAACTGTCCTGATCATCGTTGTGCTGTTATTAAAATGCAATGGCTCACAGACTCAAGATGAATAATGTATATCTACTTAACTGCGCAGTCATTTCCCCATTACCATTCTATTACTGTGTTGAATAGATATCGAGATGACAAAAACAGATCAGGCTCGGGTGAATACTTGAATCCATGTTATGATTAATAGACAATAGCCGCCTTTATTTTTATCTCTTACTGTGTCATTTACGCACATTTTGCGCAGATTGATTGAGGCACGTATGCTCGCCCAATCCTCATTCGCCACCCTATTTTCAGCTTATTAATAGAAGTCCATGTTATGAAAATTGTCATTTTAAATAAACCGTATGACGTTCTCTCCCAATTCCGTAAAGATGAAGCGCACATGACCGTGTCTGACTTTGTTGATGATCCCGATTTACGTATTGCCGGTCGTTTGGATATGGATTCTGAAGGTTTGGTTTTTTTAACCGATCATGGCGGTTTAAACCAGTTTATTACCAATCCTGCCAATAAAAAATACAAAACCTATTTTGTACAGGTCGATGGTGATATTACCGAAGAAGCACTGGAAAAATTACGCCAAGGCGTTGAATTAAATGATGGCATTACATTGCCAGCAAAAGTGGCCAAAGTAGCCGAGCCTGAATGGTTGTGGGAACGTACACCACCCGTGCGTTTTCGTGCCAGCATTCCAACCTCTTGGGTTGAAATTTCAATTTGCGAAGGCCGTAACCGCCAAGTTCGTCGTATGACATCAAGCGTGGGCTTCCCAACTTTACGTTTAATTCGTACACGTATTGGTGCAATTGACCTTGTTCAATTGGGTTTATTACCCGGCGATACCAAAGAAATTGAACCGTTACTTTATCCAGATTTTAAAGATGTGCCTGCTGCAGAACCTTACCGTTCACGTTCTTATGTGAAAAAACCGGGCGGTACGGGTGGCAAGCCGATGGTTCGTAAGGATAAAGATGGCAAACCGAAAAAGTCAGGCACCAAGCGCGTTTGGCAAATGGAAGAAGGTGAAAAGCCGCGCCGTAAAACCAATGGTACGACTCGCCCAAATACTAAAGCGCCACGTGGTCGTGGACGTAATGGGCGTTAGTATTTAATAAGTTTAGAGCCCATGAAAGTGGGCTTTTTTATATACTTAGATCATTATAAATTTTATCTATGTCATCAAGTGAAAAATATCTTTTAACCTGTATCCAATCATTCTCAGCTTTAAAGAATCCAGAAAAGATAACTGGTTCACTTCTTTCAATAGATTTTTCTTTAGAAATATGAATTGAGTTTAGTTTATAGAAATAAAGCTCTCTACGAATAATTTCCGCAACTTTATCAAAATAGCTAGGATCAATCATCCAACTGTATCCACAATAATCAATGCAAGATTTATCTATATATTTAACTGTATTCATATATTTGTCGACATCTTTATGAGGATCGATAACTTCTATATATTCAAATTCATAAGAATTAGATTTTAATGCCATCTGATAATATTTGATATTTCGTCCACGCAAAAGTTCCATGACTTGCGCTTGAGTAACTTTCGAGAAATAGTCAGGCAAATCTTGATTGTTCTGTGGCAAATCTTGCTGAGTTTTCGGCATATTTAAACCAAAATATATTGCTTTAACAGCCCTAAAATCATAATCAACCCGACCAAAATGATCCATAATTATTCGTATTTCATCTTCATACGCCCATTTTTTTGATTTTGTTCCAGAGGTTAACTTAAGCAACTCATGCACCTGTTGCTCATCATTCTTAAAAAAAATATCAATTGCAATTTCAGGAACTGAATCTTGATATATCACATTAAAAGCACCTGCACACTTAGTCAGTTCACCTAATTTCTCGAAATCATACTCAATACAAAAACCTGTATGAGAATCTGCATAATGTGACCAAAGAAGTTCATCCAGAACAGTTTTACTTAAAGAATAAATCCCGACATTTTTTTGTATTTGTACAAGCAAAGCAGACAAATGTTCCGAGAGTGCTTTTGTAGAAATACTACTTGTGATTGATAACTGGGCTAAAGTCTTTTCAACACTTGCTGCATCAAATGAATTTTCACACGGATCATTCAACTTAGATGGGTGCGGAGCATAAAAATAATCTTGTTTTAATGATTCTAAATCACGTTTTGAGCCATATCTATATTTATAAACATTCATATCATTTAATTTAAATTTATATGTGAAATATTCTTGCATCAATTATATATATTCAAAATGAAAAACCGATGCCTAAGCATCGGTTTTTCAACACATCAAATTAAAACTTAAATTGCTGCAAGCGCTGCATTTAAAGTTTCACTTGGACGCATTACCGCATTTACTTTGGTAGGATCAATGGCGTAGTAACCACCAATATCCACCGACTGACCTTGTACTTGTGCAAGTTCAGCAACAATTTTTTCTTCATTTGCAGCCAAAGTTTGTGCTAAAGGTGCAAACTTCGCTTTAAGTTCAGCATCTTCGTCTTGTGCAGCCAACGCTTCTGCCCAGAATTTTGCTAAATAGAAATGGCTACCACGGTTGTCTAACTCGCCCGTACGACGTGACGGCGATTTGTTGTTATCCAACAACTGCCCCGTTGCTTGGTCAAGCGTTTGTGCAAGTAATTTTGCACGTGCGTTGTTTTCTTTAATACCCAATTCTTCTAAAGACACCGCAAGCGCCAAGAACTCACCTAAAGAATCCCAACGCAAGTGGTTTTCTTCAACCAATTGCTGTACGTGTTTTGGCGCTGAACCACCTGCACCCGTTTCGTACATGCCGCCACCAGCCATTAATGGCACAATCGACAACATTTTAGCTGAAGTACCCAATTCCATAATTGGGAACAAGTCAGTTAAGTAATCACGTAAAATGTTACCTGTCACTGAAATGGTGTCTAAACCACGCACCACACGTTCTAAGGTATAACGCATCGCACGTACTTGCGACATAATTTGAATGTCTAAACCATCAGTGTCGTAGTCGTTTAAGTACGTTTCTACTTTCTTAATTAACTCATTTTCGTGTGGGCGATATGGGTCTAACCAGAAAATAGCAGGCATGCCAGAATTACGCGCACGCGTCACTGCAAGTTTCACCCAGTCGCGAATCGGTGCATCTTTCACCTGACACATACGCCAGATATCACCTTCTTCAACATTTTGAGACAGTAAGATTTCACCAGTTTCAAGGTCGGTAATATTGGCAACACCAGCTTGAGTAATTTCGAAGGTTTTGTCGTGTGAACCGTATTCTTCTGCTTTTTGCGCCATTAAGCCCACGTTTGGCACAGTACCCATGGTTTTCGGGTCGAAGTTGCCATGCCATTTACAGAAATTGATCATTTCTTGGTAAATACGTGCGAAGGTCGATTCTGGCATCACGGCTTTAGCATCGTACTGCTTACCGTCTGCACCCCACATTTTGCCCCCAGCACGAATCATCGCCGGCATAGACGCATCGACAATAATGTCGTTTGGCGAATGGAAGTTGGTAATGCCTTTTGCAGAATCGACCATTGCAAGCGCAGGACGGTGTTCTTGGCAAGCGTGTAAATCTTCAATAATTTCTTCACGCAATGAGGTTGGTAGAGTCTCGATTTTCTCGTAAAGACCCGCCATACCGTTGTTGACGTTAATGCCGAGTTCATCAAACAATTTAGCGTGTTTTTCAAAGGCTTCTTTATAATAAATTTTAACGCAGTGACCAAATACAATTGGATGCGAGACTTTCATCATGGTTGCTTTCACGTGCAACGAGAACAAAATGCCCGCTTCACGGCAATCTTCGAGTTCTTTTTCGTAGAAGTCACATAGCGCTTTTTTGCTCATAAACATCGAGTCAATAATTTCGCCATCTTGCAGCGCAACTTTTGGCTTTAATACAATGGCTTCGCCGCTGTTTGTGATCAGTTCCATTTTCACGTTACGTGCGCGATCAAGCGTTAATGATTTTTCGCCATGGTAGAAGTCGCCCTCTTCCATATGTGACACATGCGTTTGTGACCATTGTTTCCACTCGCTCATTGAATGCGGGTGTTTTTTTGCAAAGTTTTTCACCGCAGCAGGCGCACGGCGGTCTGAGTTTCCTTCACGTAAAACTGGGTTTACCGCAGAACCTAAACATTTGCCATAGCGTGCTTTAAGTGCTTTTTCTGCGTCTGTGCTTGGATTTTCAGGATAGTCAGGGATGGCATAACCTTTCGACTGTAATTCTTTAATACACGCCGTTAATTGGCCAACAGATGCACTGATATTTGGAAGTTTAATAATATTGGTATTTGGATCTTGAGTAAGACGGCCTAGCTCGGCCAAATTATCAGAAATTTTTTGCTCATCGGTAAGAACATCTGAGAATTCTGCGAGTACACGTGCTGCAACAGAGATATCAGTTTTTACAATCTCTACGCCAGCAGGTTTTGTGAAGGTCTCAATGATCGGCAGCAACGAATAGGTCGCTAACAGTGGTGCCTCGTCGGTCAGTGTGTAAATGATTGTTGACTTTTCACCAGCCATATCTAGCTCCTTGCATTGGATTGATTTTTTTTAGGGCTAAGATCTAGAACTCAGCCCCCGAAAAACAGGTTTACTGAAACAAAACGTTGAGAGTATCGACCTTCACGCTATATCAGTCAACTAATAAATCATTTTAAACGAAATGTTTATGCTTAAAATTCACACCCTCGTTTCGATTCGGATGAATCTGCCTACCAAGACTTTTATCTTCGGTAAAGTTGGAGCAATAACACTATATTTGCTCTTTTAATGCAGCATCTTTTTGCATGCTTTTTAATCACAAAAATGAGGCTTTTTATCTTAAAGCCTAACTTTTGCCGATAACATGCAAGCGTGGTTACATTTTAGATTGTTCAACACTGCTTAATTTTCTTAACATAACGGTTAAATTTAGAAATGAGGTAACACCGAATGTATAAATTAACGGTCTTTGGTCTGGCTTTTTGCGCAAGTAGTGCGCTGTTCGCTCAACAACCGATTGTGGTTAAAGTGACGAATTTGGGCAATGGTCAACCTGTGAATGATTTAAATATCACCCTAGAAGCGCAACAAAATAATCAATGGGTCAAAATTGGCGAAGGTCAAACAGATGCGCAAGGGCAAATCAATACGCTCTACCCAAAAGATAAAACCACCTTAGATAAAGGTTTTTATCGGGTGACCTTAAAAACCAGTGACTGGTTTAGAAAAAGCAATCAACGCAGTTTTTATGCCGAAGTTCCTGTGGTTTTTGTCATTGATGGTTCCAGCGATCATTACACGCTGCCAATACAAATTAGTCCTTATGGTTACTCAACCTATTATGCCAATTAAGAGATCTCGTATATAAATCAAAAGACAACCAATTCACTGTTGGTTTTTAGTCTCTTTGGAGCGCCAAATTTATTTGTAATAAGGCTCAAACCCTTGGTTTTCCATCATTTAAAACATTGCAAAAAGCAACACGATTAAGCGATATTAAGGGTTGATAACAGTGATCACGGGTTAGTAACAAAGTCCTATGCATTGATAAAGCAACTCAAGAGCAAATTAACAGTGAAATTGGTAAAAGTCGTATTTGTATTGAACATATTGTTAAACTAAAGGTATTTTAAAATTCTGGCTGAACGTTATCGAAATAGGCGTAAACATATGGGATTACGCCTAAATTTGATTGTGGCAATTCATAATATGAAATTGCTTTAAATATAATCTACGTAAGAGACCTATTGACTTGTTTAAGCAAATGCCAAAAATCGTCATATGAAACAAGATTAAATGATTAACATAAGGAATTAGCAATGACAGATTTTACAGCACAACGCAGACAGCTATTTCTCACTGAAGAATATTATTTAAAAACGAAAGAATATAATGTAGAAGGCATTCCTTTATATTTAAAAAGTGATGCTTTTGAGGATGATGGGTATAATTGTGGCGAAGCTTCAAGATGGCAGTCTATTACATGGATTTATGATGCCTTATTATATCTAAACTATACAGCAGGTAATTCAATAGAAGAACTGCACTCTCTATTTGAAAAAGTTATAGACGGTTATGAAAAACAATCTGAAGCTTTGGCTATTTTTCATAAATCAAAAAAACCTTCAGTCATTGCAACGCAAAATGAAACTTTAAATATCCTTGGTTTGGCTTTTTTATTGAACCGAAAAGATTTATTTACTCGAATACATGTATTGGTTAATGGTGAGGGTGAAAGTCATACAGGTGAAGATGAAATTATAAATAAATTTTTTAGGTTAAATGATGCTTCCCACCCAATATTTAACGAAGGGAATCTATTTGCTTTAGGTTATGCTAAATTGTGCGATGTGATTGATCATGTACTGGTTAAAAAAGACAAAGAAACTGCGATTAAATATCTAGATGAATACTTAGCAGACTGGTATCAAATGAATAAAAATGCACTTTGGTTTAACAGTCATTTAGACTTGGAAAATAAAGTATCTTATGTTGGATATTGGGCATTTGAAGCGGCAGCTTTAGTTTACTTATTAGATTTAGATGATCGCTCTCTGCACAAACACTTGTTTTATCCGAAAGATATTGTCCAATGGATTCGTAATCAAAAAAATCCCAATTAATCAGAAAAAACCTATGAAGGAAATAGCAATGTTACGATATGTCACAAGAGATGTATTGATCACTCTCATTCATTTTATGATGATTTTACTCGCTATCTTTTTTTCAAACAAATACCCTGTCATTTCATACGATAATAGTTTAATGGGAATACTATTCTTTCCACAAGTTATAACTATGGTGATTTTATCGACTCCATTTTTTATTTTTTTTAATATAAAAAGAACTAATTCAAAGTCTATATTGATAAAAAATACCTACTTTCAATATTTTATATTTTTACGAGTACAATTATTGGCATGTATATCTGCAATACTGAACTATTTTATTCGTACGAAATATGGTTTTCAATGAGCTTCATTATTTTTGTATTGAGTTTTTACTTCTCAAATAAATCAAACTTGAATAAAAAATCCCGCGATCAATCGCGGGATTTTTAACTTTTAATCGAGCCAAGCCTTCAGCTTCGCATCATCCACCACGTTCAGTTCAACTGCCTGTAAAGATGTTTCACCACCCTTCAAGGTAAATTGCATTAACTCATCACGGCGGAAAGCCAACACCGTAAATTCAGCATGTTGCTTAGCATATTGCGCCAACAATTTTTCTGATGCTTTTAAGCCATTAAGCGCAATAATGACATCTTGCGCGGAAAGCCCTGCATTCGCACCTACGCCATCACGCACAGCTTGTTGCACCAAAACACCTTCAGGTTTATCCGTTAGTTTCAGGCCAAAAGCTAAGGTTTTTGGGGTGCTAATTTGATAATTCACACCAAATTCAGGCAAAAGCTGATCTAGCGGTAAATCGTCTGTGGTGTTAATTAAGTGATTGATTTGTTCAACCCAATCGTCGCCTGTGAGTTCTTGGCATAATTCAAAAATTGTACGCTCATTCACTTGAATGCCCTGTTGCGTGTTTTCATATAAACGGCGCATCAAAGCATCTAAACTAGAACCACGTAAACGTAAACCTAAATCTAAACATAAGGCAACCAAACAGCCTTTATTATAGTAACTGGTACCGGCGTTATTGGTGTTTTCATCTGGGCGATAAAACTTAATCCATGCATCAAAACTTGATTCGGCAACCGTTTGCACTGCTTTACCCGGATTTTGCAAATAACGGTCAATCTGTGCTTTAAGCAATTTCAAATACGATTCTTGCGAAATCACCCCACTACGCAGCAAGATTAAATCGTCGTAATAGGATGTGAATCCTTCAAAAATCCACAATAAAGATGTGTAGCTTTCTTTATGTAAATCGTAGTGATCAAAATTTTCAGGGCGAATAAATTTCACCAACCAAGAATGAAAATATTCGTGGCTGCATAAACCTAAAAAGCGTTGATAGCCTTCTGAAGGTTCTTCAGTTTCATTGGCTTGCGGTAAATCATCGCGTGGGGTAATTAAACTGGTACTGTTTGGATGCTCAAGCCCACCGTAACTATTGCCGGTGGCCATGGTCATAAACACATAATTTTTAAACGGCGCAGAGCCAAACATTTGAATTTCAGTTTGGCAAATTTTGCTTAAATCCTGCTTTAGGCGAGTTAAGTTCGCGCTGTGTTTGCCTGAAATCACAAATTCATGTGCAATTCCTTCAGCATCGAACTCGAAGCGATCTTGTTCTGCCAATTCAAATGGACTGTCAATTAACTGCATGTAATTGTCAGCTTTTAAGGTAAAACGCCCTTTGACTAAACTTTTTGCTAACATGCCGGTGGCCATCTGGAAGTGTTTAAGCGGTTCAGGCAAAAATACTTCTAATTCACACGGCGCATGTTCTTGATCGGCCAAGCCAAGGCAGACACTGGCAGGATTCACATATAAACGGGTTTGGTCGACATAACTGCCCCGCACCGATAAATCGTACGCATAGACATCGTATTCAACCGTAATCAGTTCATGGTCGGTGTTAAATAAGCGCCATTTATTTTTTTCAAATTTGCTAATTTTCAGCACCCGTCCCGCTTCATCATAAGCTCGAACAGCTTCAATATGCTTGGCAAATTCACGCACCAAATAACTGCCCGGAATCCAAGTCGGCAGCCAAAGCACCTGCGTTGGATTGGCCAAAAAACGCAAGGTGACGTGAATTAAATGTTGTTGATAATCGTCAAACTCTATTTGATAGTGCAACATAAGTCAGAATTCTAATCTTGATGAAGTTATGCAGAGCTTTAGCTTAGCACTTTTTTACTCTAATATGGCGCACTGCTGTCATTCTGTTCATAAGATTAAACAATCAAGTTTCAATTAAGCTTATGAATAGAATATGTGTTTTTCTTTCCCCCTAGGATATTCTCGTTGAAACGTTTCATTTCTTGGTGTGCAAGCCTGAGTTTTTTATGTACAGGTATTTCGCATGCGGCTATTTTAAATATTGATCCCGCTTCTGTACCTGCCGCAGCATGGACAATTTTCGATCCGCAGTCGGGTCAAACCATTGCTGAATTTAATAGCCATGCACAACGCGCCCCAGCCTCTTTAACCAAAATGATGGTGGCCTACATTACCTTAAAAGAAATTAAAGCAGGCAAGCTGAAACGAACGGATATCCTGACAGCCAATGACGTAGTGAAAGTAGTTCAACCCGATGAATCGCAAATGTTCTTGCGTCCGGGACAACAAATTAGCATCGACCAATTGTTGACTGGTTTGGTGGTGATGTCTGCCAACGATGCGGCTGTAACGCTTGCGCAGCGTATTGGCGGTGATTTACCCCATTTTGTCGAAATGATGAATCAAGAAGCCAAAGCACTGGGCATGACCGATACGCACTTTACCAATCCTGCCGGTATTACGATGGATGGGCATTATTCATCGGCGGCCGATATGGCAAAATTGGGCAATGCCTTAATTCAGCAATATCCAGATTATTTATATTATTCCAAACAAACCATTTATTCGTGGAATAATCACGCACATCACGCCACCAATATTTTATTAACACAAGACCCAACGGTCGATGGTTTAAAAACTGGGTTTACTCGTGCCGCAGGTTTTAACTTGGCTTTAACCGCAAAGCGCCAAAACATGAACCCAGATTTACCTGAACGACGTTTAATTGTAGTGGTTATGGGAACGACCAGTCCCGTCATGCGTGCAGAAGTTGCTCATCGGTTAATGAACTTGGCCTACAACTACACCCGCGATGACGTGGTACTTAAAGCCAAACAACCTATTGCAGAACTACCCGTATTGTCTGGGCAAATTAAACGCTACACGATTGTGCCTGAGCAGAATAAAATTATAACAACCTCGCTGTATAACCAACCTGTTGCCATTAATATGGGCAGTTTTGATTCAAACAGCGGTTTTTTAAAATTAAACGGGCAACTGTTACAACCCATCACCGACACCAAAACCACTTTACAAGTGCAACTCAAACAGCAGCAATTAACAGCACCGTTAAACCAAACTATGCAATTGGCGACCCTCAAAATTTATCAAAACAACCAGTGGGTTGAAGATGTAAACATTGATAACAACCCTCAATTGCAACAAGCCAGCGTGTGGGAGCGTTTTTGGACTTGGATTAAACACATTTTGCCATTCTTTAAAGATGCCGTGCTTCCTGCCAAAATTTTTCCGTTAGGTTAAGCCTCAAATTTCGATAAAAATGAAAATTTTTGTTGAATACTACCTCCGAATATCCAGAAAAAATTCAGCCTAAAGTAAAATTTGGGCTGAAAATCTAAAAAGCCAAAATACAAGGCTCTAGACTAGCAAAATTTCATTTATATTTACCTGATGAGTATCCAAAGCTCTTTAGCTAACTCGTCAGACTCTCTTAACCAACACCATTCCGATTCCTTTAAATGGAAGTCAAAATAAGAGTTGGGTAAAAATGATTTATGCAAGAGATCTAATGTATTAATCATAAATACCTGCTCCATCTATAATATTATTATTTGCAATATGATTGAGATAGCCTGACATAATTTTTCATAACTTTATTACCCCCTCAGCGACACCTACAATAAAATATATTTTTTTGAGTCTTCATTATATAAATCCTCACCTTTAATCATCGCCTTATAAAATAAATCCTTATTTTTATAAGGAGTATAATCATTCTTTAATAGATCTCTTGCATAAATCAAAATCAAAATCAAAATCAAAATCAAAAAAAAATGAAATATGCACCACAACCGAATTATCCTGCTTTGCTGTACATGATCTATTAGGAACATCAATATTACTTTCAACTGTTCGATTTAGAAGACCCATTGTAACCATCATCAATCCTCAGTATTTACTCTTGTCCAATTTGTCATACCAAATATCACCCTTTTCAGTTGCAATTGGCCAATTTAGAGAGGTAGTGATTTCTACCGTATCATCTGGATATAAATGTACAGCTAAGTACTTCCTCCCTTTTAATTGTTCTTTGCTTATGATCACTTGATTTTTTGCAAAGTGTCGCTCACCTGTCTTTGCATCCTTCCAAGTAATCGTTTGTGGTCCAACTTTTACAGACGATGTAGTAATCGATCGTCCATACCCTCCCCCTATTTCATGATTATTTAATGTAACCATATACGTTGAATATGTTGGATTATAATTAAAAGAGACAACTCCCATATAATAGGTTGCATTTGGCCCAATGCCTGCACAGCCAGCAGCAATCAAAATCAGGCTGGCGGGTAATAAAAGTAAGGTTTTAATTTTCATGATATGTACTCTTTTTAAATTATTTAATAACACAGAGAGTAAATATTCTTAAAAAAAATATTTAATGCACTTTGCTCGTAAGTGACGCCATTATTTCATCCATACTTATTCTATGATTTCTTAAATGATCAAGCTGCGTATTAAATTTAATATCCTGCTTAAATTGATCTTTGTAGATCAATTTCAAACAAATAAAAGTTAAAATATTCCGTGTACCAGATAAATTATATGCTCTTGCTTCAGGAATGCTGACCGCAAAACTCCAATCTAAGATCAATAACATCACAATGCTTGCATATAGCAAAAGAAAACCCAAACTACCTAAAATTCTTCTTCATTCACAATTTCATAATCACAGCCAAGCTCCTCAAGCAACCAAAGAATTCTTTGCGATCTAGAATTTTGCAAATGATACACTTGAATCATAGTTAGAAACTTTATCCTATTAGCGAAACGCTCCAATTCGACTGATAATAAAGGATTCACAGCGGAATCTATAGCATGCTTTAAATGTTCTACAGCGATAGATTGCTCAGTATTTCCGATTAATTGTTAAATTTGTCTTGAATTTTTTGATCTTAGCCCCATTGATAATTACAATAGATCTTCATCATCTAATTTTTAGGTTGCTAAAGCACTTACAACACGATGATGTCACCTCAACATGACATGGATTTTTAACATGACTGCTATTGCAAATAACCACGCGGTTTCATTCCACTACACTTTAACCAATGCTGAAGGCGAAACCCTTGACCAATCTCAAGGCGAACCACTTGCATATTTGCACGGTGCAGGTAACATCATTCCTGGCTTAGAAAAAGCGCTTGAAGGCAAAACTGTAGGCGATAAATTTAAAGTAACTATTCCTGCAGCGGAAGGTTATGGCGAATACAACCCAGACCTAGTACAAGAAGTTCCTGCAAAAATGTTCCAAGGTGTTGAAAACATCGAAGCGGGCATGCAATTCCAAGCTCAAACTGATGACGGCGTGCAAATTGTAACCGTTAAAGCAGTTGAAGGCGAAAACGTCATTGTTGATGCAAACTTCCCATTGGCTGGTCAAGATTTAACATTTGATGTTGAAATCATTGAAGTTCGCGATGCAAGCGCAGAAGAACTTGAACACGGTCATGTACATGGCGCAGGTGGTCATCACCACTAAGATTTCTTGCTGAAATCTAAAATGGAGCATCTCGCTCCATTTTTTTATGCTATTTTTTAGCCCTAAATGTATCACGCTATTGCTTTCAATGAAAAAACTGATTTGGTTTCGACAAGATTTACGGATTTCTGACCACGCCGCGCTTTGGCACGCCACACAGCACGCTGAATGTCTGGCTTATGTGGTGTTATCGCCCGAACAATGGCGCATACATGATGATGCCCCTATAAAAATCGATTTTTACTTGCGCCAATTACAGCAGCTCAAGCAACAATTAGATGTTTTAAACATTCCGTTGGTCATTCAAACCATTCCACTGTGGAATGACGTGGCAACGCATTTACTCGCGCTGTGCCAACAATTTCAAATTCAAGCGGTGCATGCCAATGCAGAGTTTGCCGTAAATGAGCAACAACGCGATGCCCTTTGTCAGCATGCTTTACAGCAGCATGAAATTGATTTTTATCTACATCAAGATCGCACGCTATTCCCAATTGCAAGCATTCGTAATCAATCAGGTCAGCCATATAAAGTCTTTAGTGCGTTTAAACAAAATTGCTATCAGCGCTTGAATCTGCAATTGCCGGCTTGTTATCCTGAAATTTCAGTACAAAGTGCCTTAAGTTTCACATTGGACGATGCACAAAGTCGCATCCCAACACTGTCAGACTTAGGCTATTTAGATATCTCAGCTCAAGTTCAACAACTTTGGCCAGTAGGTGAAAAATATGCGCAGCAGCAATTAGATCAATTCATTGCAGATGATGTTTTTAATTACCAGCAACTGCGGGACTTCCCTGCATTAAATGCCACCAGTCAGCTTGCGGCGTATTTAAATATTGGCATGTTATCGATTCGGCAATGCCTTCAAGCATTATTTGGCAAGCAACACGGACAATTTTCACCAGAAAATGCCGGACAACAATGTTGGCTAGATGAGTTATTGTGGCGCGAGTTTTATCAGCATATCTTGTTTGATTTTCCAGAAGTCTCGAAGCATCTGCCCTTTCAAGCCAAAACCAAACAGTTGCAATGGCGCAATAATGAAGCAGATTTTGAGGCATGGAAAAATGGACAAACCGGCATTCCAATTGTGGATGCAGGAATGCGACAACTTAAAGCCACAGGCTGGATGCATAATCGCGTACGCATGATTTGTGCCATGTTTTTAAGCAAAAATTTACTGATTGATTGGCGCAAAGGCGAACAATGGTTTATGCAACAGTTAATTGATGGCGATTTGGCTGCCAATAATGGCGGTTGGCAATGGTCTGCCTCCACAGGCACAGACGCTGTGCCATATTTTCGGATTTTTAACCCAATCAGCCAATCTGAAAAGTTCGACACTAAAGGTGAGTATTTACGCCAATGGCTGCCAGAACTGGCTAGTTTAGACGATAAAACCATTCACGCGCCCTATGCTAAAGGTTATAAGGCAGGATTAGGCTATCCGCAGCCAATTGTCGATTTAAAGACCAGTCGAGTCCGAGCCATTGAAGCGTTTAAAGCATTAGGTTAAGTGAAATCAAGGCTTGCTTTAAATTAATTTTGGCTTGTGCTTCATAGTGTTGTTGGAAAAATTGGGTTTGATATAACGGATTTGCCTGATAAAAATAATGCAATACCTGTGCACGTTTTTTCTGATATGTTGCCAGATCAACCCAAGAATATTCATGGCGAATTTGTTGTTCATATTCAGCAAATCGTGCCGCATCACTCGCTAGAATCGCCAAATCAATATCGAGTAAAAAAGCAAGGTCGGAATCAGATGCGCACGCATGCTGCTGCGTTGCTAAAATCCAAGTTGCGATTTTATCTAGTTGGCTTTGCGGCAATGCATTAACTAATTGCGCAGACATCCATGTCGCACTGTCTTGTTCGTTGCTTTGAGAACGCGGCCAATACACCACGTCATGAAAGAAAATTGCCAATTGTACGGCGAGTGGATCTTTAAGGTGATTTTTAACCAACTCAAACTGCTGCAAACATTCCACAATATGCTGGCATTGATGATATGCCCGTTGCGGCTCGGTATATGCTTGCACTAATAAGTCTAAGCATGCCCGATGCTGCGCTAACGACCATGTGGGCGATGACAACTGTGCAAACAATGCTTGCCAATATTGGCAAAAAATCTGCACATTATTGACCTTAAACCGCTTGTTCATCTCGTTTAAACACCAATTCTTGCTGCGATGAATTCTCGGCATCGAAATAATAACCTTCGCTTTGGAAGCTTTTTAAATCTTCAACGCGTTTAATCTGATGTTCAATCATAAACCGCGCCATTAAACCACGGGCTTTTTTGGCATAGAAACTAATCACTTTGTATTTGCCATTTTTTTGGTCTAAAAATACAGGTTTAATGATTTGCGCTTGGATTTTACTTTCTTTGACTGCTTTATAGTATTCATCCGATGCCAAGTTCAAAAGCAATTCACTGTTTGCCTCTGCTAAATCTTGGTTAATTAATTGGGTGATTTGATCCCCCCAAAAACGATATAAATTTTCCCCGCGTGGATTAGCAAGTTTGGTGCCCATTTCTAAACGATAAGGCATCATTAAATCGAGCGGACGCAACAAACCATATAAACCCGATAACATGCGTAAGTGTTTTTGGGCAAATTCAATCTCTGAAACATTCAAATGATAGGCATCTAAGCCCGTATATACATCGCCCTTAAAAGCAAAAAGTGCTTGGCGTGCATTGGCAAAACTAAATTCAGCTTGCCAATCTTGGAACCGCTCGGCATTTAACTGGGCAATTTTTTCACTCACACTCATTAAGCTTGCAATTTGACTGGCCGAAAGTTGACGTGTCACTTCAATTAATTCTGCCGAATCGGTTAAAAAACGTGGCTGAGTAAATTCATCGGTCGGTAATGCAGTTTCATAATCTAAGGTTTTTGCAGGTGAAATAAGCGCGAGCATAATAATCCCAATTTTTTGATTCAGTTCACTATAACAGCCCGCCTAAATGAATGCCAATTTGTGTTTTTAATCGTATTTATCGGTAAAATAAAGCCAATTTTATTTTAAGAACACAGCCATGCCTGAAAGTATCTTCCTGCAAGGACCTGCCGGAAAAATTGAAGTTTTTGTTGACCATCCTAAAGATGACATCCGTGCGGTTGCGGTGGTGTGTCATCCGCACCCGCTACAAGGCGGCAATGCACAGCATAAAATTCCCATGTTATTATCTAATGTGCTCACCGAACGTGGTTGCTTGGTTTATCGACCAAGTTTTAGAGGTGCAGGTTTAACCGAAGGCCCACATGAAGAAGGCTTTGGCGAAACTAATGATATTTTAGCCGTCATTTCACAATTGCGCGCGCAATTCCCGCAGTTGCCATTTTATGCTGGTGGATTTAGTTTTGGCGCACATGTTTTAGCCAAATGCTATGCAGCGTTAACCGACCTTGAACGACCAACACAGATGATTTTATGCGGCTTACCAACCGCCAATGTGCGTGGTTTACGACATTATGAAACGCCTGAAATTAACGGCGATTTGTTGTTTGTGCATGGCGAAGAAGATGATATTACCTTATTGTCTGATGTCGTAATTTGGGCGAAACCACAAAAACACCCCATTACTATTTTCCCCGGTGCAAACCACTTTTTTACCGGATATTTAAAGCCTCTGCGCCATGTGATCAATCAATATTTAACGCTGTAAGCCGCTATGAATGAGGTTCATTTTTGTTGGATTCATTTTTGAGTGCATCAACTAGCTGAATCTCACAACCCTTCATACAGTAGTTCAAAAAATGCCATGAACAGAAAATCTCGAGTATGTTTTTTCTGTTCAGTGGCTATTTAATCAGTACATAGTCATTTTTATAGATATTGTCTTCAAAATCTGCTTCAAGCAAATGAATAAAATCCTGACTAAACATATTCAGTTCTAAGCAATCGTCTACATCGACAATTGCATCGGTATGCGGCTTAAACCATTGTTGTTCGATGGCCAATTTCCCCTGCACTTTGGCATCTGCTTTATCTTTTCCGGCAACAATTAAATATTTGTGTATTTCACCAAATTGATTGGGCAGATAAGCACCTAAATTCACCAAAAATAGTTTCAGTGTTTGGTTTACCGGCGCTGTTGGTTGAATCTCTATTTTGTAATTAATTCCTTGATAGCTGACACCATCAATTTTCATCCATGCATCAAGATGTAACCCAGATGCCAAACCGAACCAGCGTTGCTTTAAATAAGGAAACGCAGCGTAAATATCGGTACAAATGACAGGAATCACATCGTGAACTTCTACATTGGCATGCGCGTGCTTTCCGCCCAATAAGGCAATATAAAGATTCCTTTTCAACACCATTCTCCAATCAATTCAGACTTTTTTCAGTAGCAATGAATCGCTTTTATTTTAAATAGAAAAAGATGATTTACGTTTTGGTCAATTTTAGTAAAACCCGAGTTGACCACAGTCGATCAACTCAGGATAAAACCGAATACTATACAACTGGCACTGACGCCAATGCTGCGGTCAGTAATGTCCAACACTGCGCCACAGTATCAACTTTTACTCGCTCGCCCGGTGCATGCGCCCCTTGAATGTCTGGCCCAAAAGACACCATTTGTAAGTCGGGATAATGCTCGGCAATAATGCCACACTCTAATCCTGCATGAATGACTTTTAACTCAGGTTCAATTTGGAAACTGTTTTGGTAAGCATGTTGCAAACAGTGCAATGCAGCCGATTCTGGATTCGGTTCCCATCCAGAAATTAATGCCGTTAAGTTTGAACTTAAACCATAACCTGTAAAATGCGCTTGCAACTTAGCAACATGCGCTTGCAGTTCGGAATTGACCATCGAACGCACCATCAACAATGCGCTCGCGCCATTGGCATTTAAACGAACTACGCCTAAATTATTTGAGGTTTCAACCACATTTTCTAAAGTATCACTCATATGAGCAACACCATAAGGACAAGTCGCCAACGCGGCTAACCACGTTTGTTGTTGTTTCGGGTCAATCACACAGGTTGCAGTTTCTTCTAAAATTTGAGCATTTAAAACAATGCCATCATCAATGCCTGCTAATTTTTGCTGCCACTGTTGTTGTGTCTGCTCTAACAACAAGTTCAAGTAGGTGATTTTCTCTGGGCTGATGGCAATTTTAGCCACCGCTTCACGGGCTAAAGCATTGCGCGCAGTTCCGCCCGAAAATTCAATCAATTTTGCACCTAACGGCGCTAAATGCTGTGCTAAACATTGAGCCAAAATTAAATTGGCATTGCCACGGCCTAAGTGAATATCCACCCCAGAATGACCACCTTTTAAACCCAACACTTGCACTTCAACCACGTGATACTCTGAATCAATGGGTTGATATTGCAAGCTTTCAGCCACTTCGATATCTTGGCTACCGGCACAGCCTAAATATAACTGCCCCCATTCTTCGGTGTCGATATTAAACAACCATTTGCCGTGTAAAATGCCTTTTTCTAAATACCGCGCACCGCTCATGCCAGCTTCTTCATCCACCGTTAACAGCACTTCAATCGGGCCATGCACCAAATCATCGCTGTCTAAAACCGCTAAAGCCAAAGCCACACCAATGCCATTGTCGGCACCTAAGGTGGTATTTTCAGCAATAAGCCAGCCATCTTTTAAAATCGGTTGAATCGGGTCTTTGTTAAAATCATGCACTGTACCGCGATTGGCTTGGGTAACCATGTCGATATGCCCTTGCAAAATGACGCCCGTTGCCTGTTCCATACCCGGTGTTGCAGGCTTACGAATAATCAAGTTGCCAATCGTGTCAACATAAGTTTCTAAGCCACGCGCAGTCGCCCAATCTTGTAAATGTTGGCGTAATTGTTGTTCTTTTTTTGATGGTCTTGGAATTTGGCATAACGTTGAAAAATGCGCCCACACTTTTTGTGGATGAAGCTGAATCAAATCAACAGCAGTATTCATGGTTTATTCTCGTTTAAAGCAAGTTTTGACTATACACCAAAGTATTTTAAAGCACAGATTAGAATCTGCTCGCTTAATGCGTATTTTGGTTTAAAAACAACAACGCCAAGCGTTTCAGCTTGGCGTTGTTTAATCTGTTGGCTTTGAAACGGCTTATTCAGACACTAAAATACTTAAACCAGCCTGATTTGCCAATTGGGTAAAGGTTGGAAAACTGGTCGCAACGGTTTCTGTGCCAATAATGCTAATTTCTTCTGCTGCACGTAAACCTGCAATACTAAAACTCATGGCAATACGATGATCGTGATGAGATTCAATTTCTGCCGCTTTAAAAATAGGTGACCAATCACCGGACTTACCTTTTCCTTCAATAATAATGCCATCTTCAGTTGGCGTACAGTCAATGCCCATCGCCAACAAGCCATCTGCCATCACCTGAATGCGGTCCGACTCTTTCACGCGAAGTTCTGCTGCACCCGTTAAAATGGTTTGCCCTTCGGCGCATGCCGCGGCAATAAACAATGCCGGAAATTCATCAATCGCCAATGGGACTTGGTCTTCTGGCATATGGATGCCTTTAAGCGTACGTGTACCACGAATACGAATGTCTGCAATCGGTTCGCCACCGGCAATGCGTTCATTCAACACTTCAAGGTCTGCACCCATGGCTTTTAAAATTTCAATCACCCCAGTACGGGTTGGGTTAATGCCAACAGCTTCTAAGGTGACATCGGCATTTTCACAAATGGCCGCACCCACCATAAAAAACGCAGCCGATGAAATATCAGACGGCACTTGAATATTGGTTGCAACCAACTTGCCGCCACCTTGCAGTGAAATGCGGTTACCTTGTGTTTTCACATCATAACCAAACGCACGTAACATTCGTTCACTGTGGTCGCGCGTAGGTTCAGGTTCAGTAATTGATGTTTCACCTTCAGCCCATAAGCCGGCCAATAAAATACCCGATTTAACTTGAGCAGAGGCCATAGGTAAGTCGTAGTGAATTCCGCTTAAGACTTGATTTCCAGTAATGCTCACCGGTGGTGTTCCCTTTTCACCAGTGGTTTGAATGTGTGCCCCCATGCTGCGCAATGGTTTTGCAATTCGCTCCATTGGGCGTTTTGACAATGAAGCATCGCCAGTCATGACTGTGTCGAACTTTTGTGCCGACAATATGCCAGAAAGCAGACGCATACTGGTGCCTGAATTGCCCATATATAAGGCTTTTTCAGGGGCTTTTAAACCGTGCATTCCCACACCGTGAATGACCACTTCACCATTTTCAGGTCCTTCAATCACCACGCCCATATCGCGAAAAGCTTGTAAGGTCGCAAGCGCATCTTCACCTTCTAAAAAGCCAGTGACATGGGTTGTGCCTTCGGCAATCGCACCAAACATAATAGAGCGATGTGACACCGATTTATCTCCAGGAACACTAAACGTTCCTTTAAATTGATGTTGTTGTGGCTGAATAGTAAAGCGCTGTGTCACGGTTTTTGCCTCCGATACAGTTTTTTTGGCAAGCATATGGTTAAAATGTTGGCGAGCTGCTTGAGCATGCTCAAGTAAACCCATTAATTGTTCTGAATGATCATCTTCAATCAATTGGCGAATGGTTGCAAGCTGTTGTTCAAAGCCATCTACAGCTTTTAAAATAGCGGTTTTGTTTCCAAAGAAAATGTCATGCCACATTTTTGGGTCTGAGGCAGCAATACGCGAAAAATCGCGAAAACCACCGGCTGCATAACGAAAAATATCTAAATTATCTTCACGATTCGCCAACTGCTCGACCAAATTAAACGCCATTAAATGCGGTAAATGACTGGTATGCGCCAACACTTCATCGTGTTTTTGCACATCCATACAAATCACTTCCGCTTGAGCCGCCTGCCATAGTGACGTCAATTTTTGGACTGCCCAATCGGCACTGCTTGGCAACGGCGTTAAAATGACTTTATGATTGGCGAATAAATCAACTTTTCCGGCATGTACGCCAGTATGTTCGCTGCCTGCAATGGGATGTCCCGGTACAAAACCGAGTGGTAAAGCATCACCAAATACGCGCTTTGCCGCCTCGACCACATTGCCTTTGGTGCTGCCCACATCGGTTAAAATCGTGTTGGCACCTAAATATGGTTGAATCAGTTGCAAGACTTTTTCAGTCGCTTGCACTGGCAAGGCCAACACCACCAAATCTGCGTCGACTACAGCTTGCTCTGGCGATGCGTAACCATGCTGAATCAGGCCTAAGGCTTGTGCATCGAGTAAAGTTTGTTTCGAACGTGTGGATGCCACAACGTGTTCAGCTAAACCTTGCGCTTGAATAACACGCGCCAAACTTGAACCAATCAGGCCTAGTCCAATAAATGCAACTTTATGAAACAGCGGAGATGACATTTTTACCCTTTTGCTTTGTACCACATCGGCAGATCACCGTAATTTAACATTAGATGATCTGCGTTTAAACGACAGAAGGATACTTGAATTCTGCCAAGCATCCTGCATTTTTAAAGAACGGCTACAGGATAAGATCCCAAAATACGCAACTCTTTGACCGTTGGACGAATTTCTTCAATCGCTGCGGCAACGTTGGCTTGGTCAATATGCCCTTCTAAATCAATAAAGAATACATAAGCCCATTTTTCTGGCAAAGCAGGACGTGTTTCTATGCTGGTTAAGCTAATTTGATGCTTAGCAAAAGGCTCTAAAATATCCAGCAGCGCGCCAGCACGGTCATGTGCAGCAATTAACAATGAGGTTTTATCATTGCCGCTAGCGGGAATTTTTTCGCGTCCAATCACCAAAAAGCGCGTGGTATTTTCAGGATTATCTTCAATGTTGTTATGTAATACTTCTAAGCCATACGTGGTCGCGGCAATGTCAGAGGCAATTGCGGCGGAATGCCATTCGTTACGAATACGGCGCGCCGCTTCAGCATTCGACGACAACGGCACACGCTCAACCCCAGGATAATTGGCATCTAACCATTTGCGACACTGTGCCAACGCCTGTTGATGCGCATAAATTTGTTTAATACTGTCTTTGCGGGTATTTTTTGAAATTAAAAATTGATGGTGAATGCGTAACTCAACTTCACCAATCACATTTAAATGAGAGTGTTTAAAACAGTCTAAAGTATGATTCACCACACCTTCAGATGAGTTTTCGACCGGCACCACGCCATAATGCGCACTGCCCGCTTCAACTTCACGGAACACTTCATCAATGGTGGTAATTGGACGAACCACCGCATCCTGACCAAAATGTTTTAAGGCAGCAGCGTGGGTAAATGTGCCTTCAGGGCCCAAAAATGCAATACTTTGCGGTGCTTCTAAGGCCAAACAAGCCGACATAATTTCACGGAACAAACGTGCCATCGTTAAGTCAGATAGCGGGCCTTGATTACGCTCCATTACTTTGCGTAATACTTGTGCTTCACGTTCAGGGCGATAGAACACAGGATTATCTTCCGTTGCAAATTTCGCTTTTGCCACAGCTTCAGCCAAACGTGCGCGACGATTTAACAAATCTTGAATCTGTTGATCTACACTGTCGATGTCTGAACGGATTTGATCTAAACTTAAAGAAGTCGTTTGATGATCATCATGGACCATGTTCGGTTCGCCCTTTACACATAACGGATTGTTCGCAAGTATAACTATATTCAAATCAAAAATGGTACTCCAGATGCAATAGAAGTTGGGCTATTTATAGACGAAATCCTTAATAATGATTATCTTTATCAATTAAACCTCTTTTATTTAGCATCACTATGCCTTTTTCATTATTTAAATCTTTGCTGGGTGCTTGCATGCTTAGCGTTTTAAGCGCTGTATTGCAAGTCGCCTGTGCTGCAACAGATCAGCTAAAAACCAATAGCCAACAATTTATTCTGCATTCTCAAAGCAATCAGCGCGATTATGCCATTCAAATCTATGTTCCAGAACAGCCAGCACCGAAAGCAGGTTTCGCGGTTCTGTACCTTTTAGATGGCGATGCTATTTTTGACAGCGCAAAGCAAATGTCGCAATTTCTTGCCAAGCCCAATCAAGCACAAGCAGACATGCAGCCTGTGGTGATTGTTGCAATTGGCTATCCACATGCTGAAATGGGTTTTGATAAAAAACAACGCGCGTTTGACTTCACTCCAACACCGATTGCAGCGCAACAACAAGCTGCACGGGTTGAATATGGCGGCGCAGCTGCTTTTGCCACATTCATTGAAAAAGAATTAAAACCCGTGGTACAAGAAAAAGTAACCATTAATACTCAACAACAAGCCATTTATGGACATTCTTTGGGTGGATTATTTGTGGTGAATTTATTTCTAAAACATCCACAAAGCTTTCAAAAATTTATTGCTGCCAGCCCATCCATTTGGTTTAACCAGTTTCAATTGGTACAAGAACAGAGTACTTGGCTTAAACAGCATCCATCGTCAGATGCAATGTTGATGCTCAGCTATGGCAGCAATGAAGGTTTAGGACCTAGCCAAGTTTCAGCCCAACAAATGTCAAGCTATAAAAAACAATTTTTTGGTCGCTTTGCTGCACGTCATGCACAGCAAACAGTTTGGGTCTATCAACACCCGAGTGAACAACATTTAAGTAATTTTTATGCCAGTTTACCCAAAGCTATTTTACTTGCTTCGTGTCCAAACCGCATTCGCTGTAAAGCGCTGCTAGACTAACTATTGATGCGAAAAATCAGTTTTCATTCTACGAGAATTCGGTATGATTCAATTCAAGTATAGCCGTGAACCTGCTCAAATATGACCACCAAACGTAATCTTTATGCCGACTTTGAGCATCCTTTTGCCCAATATATTCGTATTATTGGCAAAGGCAAAACAGGCGCACGCTCACTGACTTTTGATGAAGCGTATAACGCATTTAGCTTAATTTTAAAACGTGAAGTTTTAGATGTTCAGCTCGGTGCTTTTTTAATGTTATTACGGGTAAAAGAAGAATCTGTTGAAGAACTGGCAGGTTTTGTACAAGCCACTCGCGATCAGTTGCCGTTTCAAGCTTTAGAGGTCGATCTTGATTGGTCATCTTATGCGGGTAAGCGTAAACATTATCCATGGTTTTTACTGGCAGCATTAAGCTTAGCGCAACATGGCTATAAAATTGTAATGCACGGCGCGGCGGGCCATACGCTAAATCGGGTCTATACCGAGAATGTACTCGACTACTTAGGTTATCCAATTTGCCAAAATCAAACCGATGTAGAACAGCAACTCAAAGCGCACAATTTTGCGTATTTGCCACTTGCTGCAATTTCACCGGTGTTAGATGAGTTAATTTCGCTACGCAATGTGATGGGCTTACGCTCCCCGATTCACACACTGGCTCGTTTAATTAATCCGTTTAACGCCAAAGCCACCTTGCAGGCGATTTTCCATCCCGCATATCGCACCTCACACCAACATGCAGCACATCACCTAGGTTATCAAAACAGCGTGGTGATTAAAGGCGAAGGGGGTGAATTTGAACGGAATCCAGATGCAAAAACCTTAATTTGTGGTATTCGTGATGGTGAACTGTATCAACATGAATTGCCGAAACTCACCGCAGACCGCAGCGCGACCGAAGAAAGTTTAGACTTAAACCAATTTAAAGCGGTCTGGGAAGGCACACAACAACATGAATATGGTGAAATGGCCATCATTGAAACGATGGGCATTGCGTTATATAGCATGCGCGTGGTGAATGATTTTGATGCCGCCATGACTTTAGCAAAAACATTGTGGCAAACGCGCTTCAATAAAGCTTTAGCATAACTACTGATTCATAAAAACACTGCATAGACTCATTAAGCGGTAGTCTATGCAATATTAAGCCTGATCTGTCAGCGGATAATAAAAGTCTGGCCAAAACGGATATTGTTTGGCCGATAAATGCAGATGCTTTAAGGTTAATTCATCACCCAGATGAATTTGAATGTCATTGGGGTCAAACCCTCTCGACAAATAAATATCTTTTTTCTGACCCGTCAAACTTTGGCAATACTGCTGCTGTTGCCTATTTTTAGTACCACCAAGAACTCGACTCGATAAAATATCTACACCAATCAGCAACATGGGTTTGCCATCATTTTTAAGGCGAGTATATTCAGTTTTCGGTGCACCGTATTTTTGACTTGGAATCACCTTCGCGTGTATTACACATGTCAAGGGTTGTTGTGCACTTGCCAACCCGGGCAGCAATAACAACAAACTGCCGATGATTCTTAAACCTAAAGCGTTCATGATGAATCCTCTAAGCCTCACCCGTGTAATTTCTAACACTGAATCGATTAAACGAAGCGAATCGGGGTAAATTCAGGTTCATGTTTGTGATGATCGTCATCACATTCTTCACCGTCTTTTTTGCTGCCTCGGTCAATATAGCCTGTACGCTGATCTTCCGGTAAGTTTTTATATTCCCACGCTAAAACCGCTTGCATACAGGTTTCACGCTGCTCTTGGGTTAGCGCAATTCCATTCGGCCATTTACCAATTTCAACCGCAGTTTTTAGGCGCTGTACAATATCTGCATCTAAAATAGACAGCATTTGTTCAATACTCATCTCATTCTTCCTGCTGAGTTAAAGCTTCAAAATCTTGATTCCAACCTAACTTGGTTCGGCAAGACATATAAAAGTCAAAACCAGGTGGATGGAGTAAATTGAGTTTAAAAGGATGCTTGCGAATATGCAAAACGTCACCCACATTTAACGCCACGCTGTGCTGTCCATCGGCACTGGCCATAGGCATGACACGATTTTCTTGTACGCTAATTTTAATTTCACTTTGGTCGCCCACAATAATGGGACGTGACGACAAGGTATGCGGATGCATGGGCACCAAAGCAATAGCATCCATGCTTGGATGTAAAATTGGCCCACCACCCGACAAGGCGTATGCCGTTGAACCGGTGGGTGTAGACACAATTAAACCATCGCTGTGTTGACGATACACAAATTGACCATCAATAGACAGTTCAAAGTCAATCATATGCACCGAACGGCCAGAATGTAAAACAATGTCGTTTAAAGCAATGGCTTGATACAACACATCATTGCCAGAACGAATTTCCATTTCAAGCAAAAAGCGTTTGTCTAACTGAAACTCACCTTTTAAGACTTGATCTAGTTTGCTCAGCACCATGCTCGGTTTAATGTCGGTTAAAAACCCCAAACGTCCTCGGTTCACACCAATGACAGGTGTATTGTATTTGACCAAAGCGCGCGCGGCATGTAACAAAGAACCATCGCCACCGACCACCACCACCAAATCGGCTACTTCGCCCATTAAATGGCGACCGACAATCTGACAATCTTGATAAGGGACAAGTTTTGAAGTTTCGACATCAAAGATCGGATGTAGACCTAAGCTTAATAAGTGGTCATAAATAAGACACAGTGTTTCGACAACAGATGATTTATCGGGCCGTCCCATTAAACCAATATTGCGAAAAGACTTATGTGAAATTTTCACCAGTTGAAACGCTCCGTTCGGATTCGCACCAATCATAGCACGTTATTAAGTTGTTTTTAAAAGCCCGTAAAGCGTTTGATTGATCTATATTTTTGTACAGATTTTTGCATTCGGATACGAATAATCATTGTAAATTTTAAAAAAACTTCGCATGATTAGACCGTTTATCTCGGATAGCTTATCACTTTTTATGAAGTCACAACGCGGTCTTAGCATTTTTGCGCTTATTTTTTCCATTTTGGTTATTGGCGGTTTTCTTGCGTTTAGTTTTTATTTAGTACGTTTAGACAACACGATTCGAACCAAATTTGAAGGTCAGCGCTGGGATATTCCAGCCAAAGTATATGCACGCCCACTCGAAGTGTATAACCAAGCCGCGGTGAGTGAAGCGGACTTTTTAGCCGAATTAAATTTACTTGGTTATAAACGTGCCGAGAATTACACGCATCCCGGCACATTTATGATGAATGGTAATACCTTGTTTGTGCATACGCGCGGTTTTGACTTCGGCGACAGCACTGAACCTGAGCAAGTATTAAATATTCAATTCGCTCAAGACAGTATTGTCAATGTACAAACGACCAAGCCGAACAGTAGCGGAATGACTCGTTTAGAGCCTTTATTGATTGGTGGTATTTACCCACAACACAATGAAGACCGCGTTTTAATTAAACTCAAAAATGTGCCAAAGCCGTTAATCGAAGCATTGATTTCCACCGAAGATCGTAATTTTTATCATCATCATGGGGTATCTATCCGAGGTACCGCACGCGCCATTATGAGTAATATTACCGGTGGTAAACGCCAAGGTGGTTCAACCCTAACCCAACAATTGGTTAAAAATTTCTTTTTATCGCCAGAACAGACCTATAAGCGTAAAGCCAATGAAGCCTTAATGGCGCTGTTACTAGAAATGCACTACAGCAAAGATGAAATTTTAGAAGCGTATTTAAATGAAGTGCATTTGGGCCAAAACGGAAATTATTCAATTAATGGTTATGGTTTAGCTGCGCAGTTCTATTTTGGCTTACCGCTGCGTGAACTGAATATTGCCCAACAAGCCTATTTAGTCGGCTTAGTGCAAGGTCCGTCTTTATATAACCCTTGGCGCAATCCAGAAGGCGCGCTCAACCGCCGCAATACTGTTTTGCATAACATGCTGGTGATGAACTACATCACGCAAGCGCAATATGAAACAGAAAGTGCGCGTCCATTAGGTGTGGTGGAAAAACCAACGGTTGGCCCGACTCGCTTCCCAGACTTTATGGATATTGTGCGTCGCCAATTGCGTAGTGAATATCAAGACTCTGACTTAACCAACCAAGGGCTACGTATTTTTACAACCTTAGACCCAGTGGCGCAAACCAAAGCGCAAAATGCCTTTAAGCAAACCGTAGATAATTTAAGTAAATCGAATCCGCGTGCTTTAAGCAACTTGCAAGGTGCAGTTCTTATCCAACGCCCAGACAATGGTGAATTGGTTGCAGCAATTGGTTCAACGCAAAACTTTACCGGATTTAACCGAACTTTAGATGCAAAACGCCAAGTGGGTTCGTTACTCAAACCTGCCATTTATTTAAATGCGATTGAATCTGGTCGATACACTTGGGCATCGTTAGTGCAAGATACTGAAATTAATATTCCAAGTAACGGGAAAGGTTGGACACCGAAAAACTATAGCGGTGGTGGTCATGGCATGGTACCGATGGTACAAGCGCTGGAACACTCGTATAACCTTGCAGCAGTGCATTTGGGTCAAGAGTTTGGCGTACCCGCCTTTAGTAATCAGCTACGCAAATTTGGTGTGACCAGTCCAATTCCTGCCTATCCTTCAGTGTTCTTAGGCGCTGTAAATATGTCGCCTATGGAAGTGCTTGGCATTTATAACAACTTTGCAACCGGTGGCTTTAAATATCCAACCAAAGCAATTCGTACTGTGGTCGATCAAAATGGTAAAAGCCTTGATCATTATGGTTTAGATGTTCAACAAACCATTAATCCGGCCAGTGCCTATATTTTAAGTTACGGCTTACAACAAGTCATGAACTCTGGTACCGGACAAGCGGCATATCGTAGCTTACCTTCTAGCTTAAAATTGGCTGGTAAATCGGGAACAACCAACGATACTCGCGATTCATGGTTTGCAGGTTTCTCAGGTAACTATTTAACGGTGGTCTGGTTAGGTCGCGATGACAATAAAGTGACAGGTTTAACAGGCTCTTCTGGCGCGCTTCCGGTATGGATTAGCGTGATGAAGCAATTGCATCAACAGCCGGTAAATATTAAACAACCAAGTGATGTGCAATGGCAATGGATTGATTCTGCCAGTGGTAACCTTTCAGCCCAAGGCTGTGCGGGTGCAATGTATATTCCACTATTGGCATCGCAAGTACCGAATCATTCAACCAACTGTGCTTTACCGGGCTACCAAATTGATCCAGATTCAGAAAATGGTGCTTCTGCCCCAGCAACCTCTCAACCGGATGCCATTGAAGACCTGATTCACGAGAGTAACTCGAACAGTCAGCCGCCTTCACGTGTCATTTCAAGTGGCAGTTACGACAGCACCAACTAAGTTTAGGAGACAATAGATGCGTTTAAAATTTATTTTAGGTCTAAGTATCAGTACGGTATTGGTTGGCTGTAATAGCTTATCCACTCAAAAAGTGCCTACGCCTACAGCCAAATCGACCACATCTGAAGCAACTGAAAAGAAACCCGTCAATGGCGTGACCACCACGCCTTATAATCCGGGTGAAATTAAACGTACCCCTGTTTCCCCAACCGTGATTGCGCCCAAACAAGTGCCACCAAAACAAGACGATGGCGCACAACTGCCTGCCTATAAGCAAATTATCGGTAAAGCACAAACCGCGCTGTCGCAAAAAAAGTATGCTGAAGCAGAACGTTTTGCCACACAAGCACAGCGAATTTCACCGCAAGCCGCGCAAAGTTATGTGGTCTTAGCACAAAGTGCGCTGTCGCAGCAAAAGTACGCTCAAGCCAAATCATTAGCTCTGCGTGGCTTAAGCCTGAGCTCAGACAATGCCACGCAAGCACAATTGTCACAGATTCAACAACAAGCCAATGCCGGTAAATAGCAGCATTTAAAACGCTGAAACACCTGCAACACCATAAAATCCATAGTGCTGCGCCTGTGGTAATGTTTCAGGGCGCATGCCACCTAAAGCAAATACGGGTAAATGGATATTTTGCAGTACCTGCTGTGCATACTGCCAACCCAAAGCTTGCGTATTAGGATGGCTTGGCGTGGCTAGAATCGGGCTAAATAGCATGGCTTCACAGCCAATGGACTGTGCGTGCTTGAGGCTCTCTTCATTGTGACAAGCAGCGATATAACGCTGACCGACCACTAAATCTCCCTTGGTTTTTTGCATCAATTGCGAATGTTTTAAATGAATTGCTGCAAGTTTTAAATTGGGCTGCGCGAAGGTTTTCCAATGCGCTTCATTTAAAATCAGTTGTGCGTGTTTCGTCGGTGGCATATTCATAACTGCCTGTGTTTCGGCATCCGTCCATTGCTCGGGACGAAAATAAAATAGCGTTGAAGCCTCTACGTGGTCTAACTCTGCAATGTGCTGACTCACCTTTAAATCAGTCGGCCAAGATAGGCGCTCGATAATCTCCGCATTGGCTTTAGGAAAGTTTAAATGCTGTAATTCTTTGCGTTCGTACCACTGCCACGGTTGTTTCACCTGCTGCGCTTGCTCGGCATCAAGCACTGCAAAAAACACATGCAGGCGTACAACCACATCGGCATAGTCATGTTCAATCCATTCAAAAGGATGCCACAATTGAATATCGACACCCACTTCTTCTAAAATTTCCCGGCGACACGCCTGTACCGCAGATTCACCTGGCTCAAGCTTGCCACCAGGAAATTCATACTTATTTCCTTGGTGCTGCTTGGCTTCACGCCAACCGACTAAAACTTGGCGCTGTGAAAAAATTAAACCTATTGCCACTTCAACTAGTGCTTTCAAGCGATCAATCCTGTCTTGATTTTATTTGCCATAGTGTACGTGTTACAAAGTTTTTTATAAATTCTAAAAATTTACATTGACAGCTTTATTCGATAATGATTATCATTTATTTCGTTAGATACACACCACGGAGAACGCTAACATGAACGCACCTTTTAACTTTTTTACCCGTAATACAGAAGCTACTCAATCGTTACCTATGCTACATTCTAATAACTTATTTGCATTAGGTCGTGAAATTCGCATTATGCATGCTGGAGAAGAATACCGTTTACGCTTAACCCGCAATAATCGTCTTATTCTAACTAAATAATCCACGCGCTATCTGGTGTTCAATATAAAAATAAACGTGGAAAAAAGCAGCAAAATATTGCTGCTTTTCTTTTGTTAAACCTTAGAAAAAACTAAATTAACGGAACAACCCGCAGAACTTCTTCTAAAGAAGTTGCTCCTGCTAAAATTTGCCGTGCGCCCGCAATTCTTAAAGGTTCCACACCTTCAACTTTGGCCTGATGACGCAGTTGCGCCAAAGGTGCATTGTCGCTGACCAATTGTTTTAGCTGTAAGCTTAACGGCATAAATTCATATAGGCCGACACGACCTTTATAGCCTGTAGAACGACAATGTTCACACCCCACCGGAACGTAGGTTTTTTCAGGCATCACCACGCCATAATCGGCCGTTAATGTCTTCCATTGATGTTCATCGGTTGGTGCTTCTTGCTTACACTCTGAACATAAACGGCGAACCAAACGCTGTGCTAGCACGCCCAGTAAAGTCGCAGCAGATAAGAACGGTTGTACGCCTAAGTCATGTAAACGCGTTAAGCTCGATGGGGCATCGTTGGTGTGGAGTGTAGATAAAACCAAATGTCCAGTTAATGCCGCCTGAATTGCCATATCTGCGGTGTCTCGGTCTCGAATCTCCCCTACCATCACAATGTCTGGATCTTGTCGCATTAAGGCACGAATACCATCGGCAAAGGTTAAATCGATATTATGATTGACCTGCATTTGGTTGAAACTCGGTTCAATCATCTCGATGGGGTCTTCAATGGTACAGACATTGACTTGCTCAGTGGCCAATTGCTTCAGTGATGAATACAAAGTGGTGGTTTTACCCGA
The DNA here is from genome assembly GCF_035615615.1 of Acinetobacter sp. MD2(2019). Taxonomy (NCBI): domain Bacteria; kingdom Pseudomonadati; phylum Pseudomonadota; class Gammaproteobacteria; order Moraxellales; family Moraxellaceae; genus Acinetobacter; species Acinetobacter sp. MD2(2019). Next base: position 38,008 of record NZ_VTDU01000010.1, read on the forward strand.
ACCGGTTGGACCCGTCACCAAAATAATGCCATGACTATTTTGAGTAATGTCATTCCATTTTTTGAGTAAGCTTTCGTCAAATCCAAGTTGGGAAAAACTACGTACCAATACATCTGGGTCAAAAATACGCAGCACCATTTTTTCGCCAAATGCAGTCGGCATAGTGGCTAAACGCAGTTCAGTTTCCGCGCCTTTGGGAGTACGGGTTTTAATCCTGCCGTCTTGAGGTTTACGTTTTTCGGCAACGTTCATTCGACCTAAAATTTTAATCCGCGCAATCACCGCATTTAAGGTATTTGTAGGCATGTTATAAATGGTATGTAAAACGCCATCTATACGAAAACGCACCTTACTTTTGTCGCGGCGTGGCTCTAAATGAATGTCGCTTGCGCCTTGTTCAAAGGCAAATTGGAACACCCAATCGACCAATTTGACAATATGCTGGTCGTTGGCATCGGGGTTTTGCAAATCGCCTAATTGCAATAAAGCTTCAACATTTGCCGTATCGCCCATCAACTCACTTTTCGATGAATGAACCGCACGACTAACTTGATAATATTCCACCAAATAACGCTGAAATTGTTCAGGATTTAACAAAACGCGTTTAATTTTTTTCGGTTTAACACTTTGTTCTAAATGCCCCAACCAATCTTTCATAAACGGTTGGTCTGTACCAACAATCACCTCAGAATCGGTAATAGCAACGGCTAAAATACGATTATGTGATGCAAAATCTTGCGGCATAATTGCAGTTAAAGATGGCACATCGGCTTTCAGCGGATCGATACGAAAAAAAGGCATACCCGATTTATCTGCCAGCCACTCGCACAGTGCTCTTAAATTTAATGCTTGTGCTGAATGTAAATCTTTTAAATTAAAATGCGCAATCCATTGCAAAGGATGCCACATTAATTGTGCGCGACTGCGTTGTGTCGCAAGCACTAATGCACGGTCTCGCTCGGAGATTTTTTTATCTTCAAGCAACTGGTCGACACACCATGTTAAATCAAGCATAAAAGAGAATTGATCTAATCTGTGCATTGCGGTCATATCCTTTTCCTCAGAAAATCCTTAAACATTTTGAAGCAGTAGCCTAGCAGCTTAAAATTACAATTTAGATAAAAATAAAGTATTAACCTTAAAAAAATCTTTAGAGCAACAGAAAATTAGATTCCGCGTTGTTCCAATTGAATTTCGCTAATTAAAATATCACTTTCTTGAACAAAAAAATGAATATTAAATTCGCCAAAACGTAAGCCATATCGCCGTTCGGGATCATTTTGATACGCCGGTCGCGGATCGAGTGCTAGGATTTGTTCTAATTCATTTAAGCGTTGTTGCGATAAAAGATTTTGCGCTAAAAATTCATGCTGCTGTGCCAACGCCTGCGCCTGCCAATGCACTGTTTTTAACACCGGTGCTTGCGCGGCATAACTACTTTGTGCATCTAAAATGGCATCAGAATACGCAATATAAGGTTTAATATCGACAATTGGAGTGGCATCGAGCAAATCACTGCCGACCACATACACACGCAGTTGCCCTTGTTCACGCACAATACGTTTTAATTTAACTACCGATAAACCAATCGGCGCGGGTCGATACATACTGCGCGTGGCAAATACACCAATTTTTTCATTGCCCCCCAAACGCGGTGGACGCACTTGCGCACGAAACGCTTGTTTATCTTGCGCTTTATTCTGATGAAACTGCCACAACAACCAAATATGGCTGAAGGCATTTAAACCCTCAAAGGCGTGTTCAGTATCGTACGGTGGCTGCATTTCGATATAACTTTCGACTTCAACCAGATTCGGTTGCCGAGGAATACCAAATTTTTCTTTATAGGGAGAACGCATCACCCCAACAATTGGGATGCTTATCGAATCATTCATCATTATTTCTGATAAAGACAATTAAATATATTCAGTTTATAGGTTATAATTTTAGATTAAAATACCCATCAATTTATTATTCGCACTTGAGATTTTTCGAATGGCTGCTTTTAACGTTGAACGTATCACCGATGTTCACCACTGGAATGACACTTTATTTAGTTTTAAAACCACGCGTGACCAAAGCTTACGTTTCAAAAATGGTCAATTCGTCATGATCGGCCTAGAAGTCAATGGCAAACCATTAATGCGTGCGTATTCTATCGCTAGCGCAAATTATGAAGAAGAACTCGAATTCTTCTCAATTAAAGTACAAGATGGCCCATTAACTTCAATTTTACAAAAAGTTCAAGTCGGCGATGAAATCTTAATTTCGAAAAAACCAACAGGTACTTTGGTTTTAGACGATTTATTGCCAGGTAAAAATTTATATTTATTGTCTTCTGGGACAGGGCTTGCACCCTTTTTATCGGTAATTCGTGACCCAGAAACTTACGAGCGTTTTGAAAAAGTGATTGTGGTACACGGCACACGCTTTGTCAGTGAACTAGCCTATCAAGATTTAATCTTAAATGAATTGCCAAACAACGAATTTTTCGAAGAATTAGGCATTAAAGAAAAATTAGTGTACTACCCAACCGTAACCCGTGAAGATTTCCACACCCAAGGTCGTGTGACTACAGCCATTGAAACTGGGGCAATTTTTGAAAAAATTGGTTTGCCACGTTTTAACCCTGAAACAGACCGCGCCATGTTATGTGGTAGCCCATCGTTCTTAAAAGATGTGGCGGCATTGCTTGACCAACATGGTTTAAAAGAATCTCCGCGTATGGGTGAAATGGGCGATTACGTGATTGAGCGTGCCTTTGTAGAAAAATAATTTTCTTATTCATTAATCAAAAAGCTGACCATAGGTTGGCTTTTTGCATTTTAGGCGATTTAACCAGCAAAACATAAGTCCAGTTTGCATTTGTGGTAGACTATCGCCTTAGCATATCTGTGCTTTCATTTTCTCTCCCTTTTGTTTTAGTTAGTAGCCAAATGAGTTCAAATTTTTCTCTCATCCAGCAAATTGATGCATTATTACCTCAAACCCAATGTGGTTTATGTGGACACCGCGATGGCTGCTTGCCGTATGCGAAGTCAATCACCCAAGGGGAAGAGGCCAATAAATGCGTGCCGGGCGGACAGCCTGTGGCAGATGCGTTGGCAACTTTACTCAAGCGCCCCAAACTTATTGCAGAAGCGAGTGTATGGCCGACTCAAGCAGATGGTCGCCCACAACGTATGAAAGCAATAATTCGTGAAGATGAATGCATTGGCTGCACCAAATGTATTAGTGCCTGCCCTGTCGACGCCATTATTGGTAGCGGTAAATTAATGCATACGGTGTTAACCGATTTGTGTACAGGCTGTGAACTCTGCATCCCACCTTGCCCTGTGGACTGTATCGATTTAATTGCCGACACAAAACCGATTCCAAATTTTACCCAGCAAAACGAACAACAAGACGATTTACGTTATCGCTATTACGCGCATATTCAGCGCGAAGAACAACGCCGTAGCGTACGCAAAGGGCCAATTGTTCGTGCAGAAATTGATACTGAATTTTTTGCCGAGTTTTCACAATTTTTAAATGCTGTACCCACTATTCAATTGGCAGAAAAAGCACAAGCGACCAACGTTACACTCGATGCTAAAGCAACGATTCATCTGGCGAAATTGCGCACTCAAATTAAAAAATTAGAAAAACAACTTTCAGTGCGAGATGATCTCATCAAACGCCAGCAATTAAATAGCTTACAAGCCGAACTCGAACAATTACAAGGCGCTTAATATGCACAGCAAAAACATGACCAAAAAGCAGATTCACATCTTTTTTGAACGTTTACGTGAGCAGCGTCCGCATCCTGAAACTGAATTGAATTATTCTTCAGCGTTTGAATTATTGATTGCGGTCATGCTTTCTGCACAGGCGACCGATATTAGCGTAAACAAAGCCACCGATAAGCTATTTCCTGTTGCAAACACAGCACAGCAAATTTTCGAATTAGGTGTAGACAATTTAAAAAATTATATTAAAACCATTGGCTTATATAATTCAAAAGCTGAAAATGTCATTAAAACTTGCCAAATTTTATTAGCGCAGCATCAAGGTGAAGTGCCCAACAATCGTAAAGATTTAGAAGCGCTACCCGGCGTAGGGCGAAAAACCGCCAACGTGGTACTAAATACCGCTTTTGGTCAACCCACCATGGCGGTGGATACACATATTTTTAGATTAGGTAACCGCACCGGTTTGGCTGTGGGGAAAAATGTATTAGAAGTAGAACACCGATTAATTAAAGTCATTCCCAAAGAATTTATATTAGATGCACACCATTGGCTGATTTTGCATGGACGTTATTGTTGTATTGCGCGTAAACCCAAATGTGGTGAATGTGTGGTGTCCGATGTGTGCAATTGGCCTGAACGGTTTGAATTTGGTGCCAAAAAATAAGCGCTATTTTTGCTGCTGTTTCAATTTTGGATGCAACTGACGTGGACGTGGATGTTTAGGTAATGCTGCATTTTGTCTTTGCACATCATTCAACAGGCGTTTACTTTGACGCACTAAAACCAATAGCAAAACAATACTCATCACAACCAAAGCAATTAACGCAATTTTTAACATATTCGTTTCCATAGAAAAAGAGCCCTAAATCGGTTTAGGACTCTTTTAGTTTAAATTTTAAAACGCAATTATTTTGATTGGTCTAAAATTTTGAATAAATCAACTTGAACTTCATCAATTGGGCGTAAACCATTCAATTTGTCATAGCTTGGTGCATTTTCACCAGAAGCCGCACGACCTTGATAGAAGCCAACCAATTGTTCTGTTTCATTATGGTAAGAACCTAAACGCTTACGAATCGTTGCTTCTTGGTCATCTGGGCGTTGCACAAGGTCTTCGCCTGTCACATCGTCTTTACCTTCTACTTTAGGTGGATTATATACCGTATGGTATACGCGACCAGAAGCAGGATGCTGGCGACGACCAGACAAACGTTGTACGATTTCTTCATCAGGTACGTCAATTTCAATCACATGATTGATATGAATACCTTCGTTTTCCAATGCCTCTGCTTGAGGAATGGTACGAGGAAAACCATCAAAAATACAGCCATTGACACAATCAGGCTGTGCAATGCGCTCTTTTACTAGACCAATAATGAGGTCATCCGAGACCAAACCACCTGCATCCATGACACTTTTAGCTTTAAGGCCTAGTTCAGTACCTTCACGAATTGCAGCACGGAGCATATCACCGGTTGAAATTTGTGGGATATCATAGCGCTTACAGATCAACTGAGCTTGCGTACCTTTACCTGCTCCAGGTGGTCCGAGTAAAATAATGCGCATTTAATAAATCCTCATCTATAGTAAAACAGTCTTAACGTTATTTAGCTTTTAAATAGCGAATAAAGGTTAAGCCTTATAAAAAAGCAACGAACAAATGTATTGTACCAGCAATAAAGCCTGTCACCCCACCCAATATAATTAAAATCCACTCGTCCTCTTTAAACGCGGGACGTAATAGATTTTGAAATTCATCTGGTGTTAATTCACGAATACGATCGCGAAACATTTGAAAAATTTTACGGGCACGACTTGCATTAAATGCAGGATCACAGACAGGCACCATCGTAATTTCAATTGAACGGTCAATCAAGTCTGTTTTTAACCGAGCATACTCTTTTGGCCCCAAAGACAATTGTAATGTTGTCCGAACCAAAGGCGTATCCATAATTTGATTAACATGTTGTTTGACAATACGACGTGTTTTGTCTTTATGAAGACCATACATCATTTCAGTCATAATGGTTTTAACAGTAATTAACTCTTCAGTCACTACTTTAGCAAACACATCAGACACTTCATCTTGGCGCTTCATAAATGCCCCTTGGATATTATACGTGCCTATGCGCGGAATAACAGGCACAATCCATGGGAATTTATGATTTTTCGTGCGTCTAAAAAACTGTGGATAGCGAACATAATGCGGGTAGATGGGATTAAACACCATCCAAATTGCAATCCAATTGGTGAGTAAGCCCCAAATAGATGCCCAAAATGGAACAGTCCAATGCCAAGGTACCAAAAACCAAACCACCATTTGGAATAAACCAAATACACAACCAATTAAGGCACTAATGTGCCAAATAAAATTAATTTCTTTTTGGCCCACTTTTAAAAACATGCGCACCATTAAACGCCGGTCGCCTTCCATTTGGCTCACCACCATTTCACGCATATCGACAAGCGACTCAACATTGCTGCTTAATTCAGTGACTAAATGTTCAAGTACATTCGGTAGTTGTTTATGGCCTTGGTCGTAAATACGACGGCGAATAGAATATGGAATATTTTCCCAAAGCACCGCATTGCGCTCTAACATAATTTCATCAATTAAACTTTCTAAGTCTTGATTGATTTGCTCACCAATCATTCCTGCCATTTCTTCAGGATTCATGGCTTCTAAAAATTCGCTGAGTGAACCAATTTTTTTTAAGGTGTTATCGGTAATGATGCCTGAAATTCGACCGGCTTTACGCGGAACAATGCCCTGCCAACCAATGGGAATATTGCCTAAATGCACGCCCCAAAAATGAATGGGGAAAAAAACCATTTTGAGTGCCATCCACACATGCGCCCACGTCACAAATGCCGTGACAGGAATAATACTGATAATCGCCCAATGGTCTGGACGACTCAGAAAAACTTGCCACAAGTGACTAATATATTCCAGCATGTAGTGCTCTCGGTTTTAGGTTTTTATACAACAAGATTTGCTATTTTGAACCAATACAATATCTTGAAGTATACCAAAATTGTATTTTATATTGGGATTTATTGGCAAAAATGCTCATAAAAAAATCACCTTCCAAAATTTATGAAAGGTGATTCAAAACCGATTGAATCGTACTCGCAGATATAAAAATACGACCAAACTGAAGTTTTGTTGCAACTCAAGCCCAATCCTCAAGTCGCATTTCGCGGTTTTAGCCAATCAACTTAGCAAATTTTTAAAGCTCAGAACCATGAAAACTGCGATAAAAATCAAAAACAATCAGAACGTCTAAGCAAAAATTTAATATATTGCTGCAATTAAATTGAAAAGATGATTCCATGCAATAAAACTGTTTGAAATTATGCACTCATGCAAGCGATCAGATTAAGCAGACAACTTTTACGCAGAATATAAAAAATACTGCTTCATTCATTGGCCGCATGAGTTAAAATAATCCGCTTTTCAAGCCCAACTATAGATTGATGAACTGACTATGAAGCAACATTTTCCTCTTAAGAATGTTCAGCAAGAGAAACGTCTCTTCCGCAGTCGCATCTTTATTGCGATTGGGCTTGTTGTGTTGTGTTTTAGTGCGCTCATTGCACGTTATGTGTATTTGCAAATTTTTCATCATCAAGAATTCTCTACAGCCTCTGACAACAACCGAATTCGCTTACAACCGCTTGCCCCTGCGCGCGGCTATATTTATGACCGTAATGGCATTTTATTGGCAGACAACTACCCTGTTTTTACCGCAACCTTAACCAAAGCCGATGTTGAAGATATCGACTCTACGGTAAAGGCGCTCATGCCAATTTTGGATTTAACTGAAGATGATGTCGACCGTTTTAACAGCCGAATTAAAACAGCCAAAAAAACTGAACGGGTTACCTTAAAATTAAACTTAAATGAAAGCGAAATTGCCAAATTTAGTGAAGTGAAATACAAGTTCCCTGGGGTAAAAATTGAAACGCAAATGACGCGTTATTACCCTTACGGCGAATTATTTGCCCATGTGATTGGTTATGTTGGACGCATTAACGATAAAGAATTAAAAACCATTAATAAAGATGTTTATGCCGGAACCAACCTAATTGGTAAAATTGGGGTGGAAAAATCCTATGAAGATTTGCTGCACGGCACACCGGGAAATGAGTCGGTTGAAGCCGATGCGCATGGTAATGTGCTGCGTTATTTAGGGCGTAAAGATCCGGCACGCGGTAACGACCTTTATCTTTCGTTAGATTATGGATTGCAAACCGTTGCCTCAGAACAACTTGCAGGTCGCCGAGGCGCTATTGTGGCGATGGACCCAAATACTGGTGAAATTTTAGCGATGGTTTCAAGCCCAAGCTTTAACCCTAACCTATTTGTTTCAGGCATTAGCAGTAAAGATTATTCAGGCTTGCGCGACAACCTCGATCAACCGTTATATAACCGCGCCTTGCAAGGGGTTTACCCACCCGGCTCAACCATTAAACCGGTTGAAGGTTTAGGTGGTATTAATTACGGCGTGATTGACTGGTCTACCAAAATTAGTGACCCAGGTTATTTCCACTTACCCGGCGACTCGCACAAATTCCGTGACTGGAAAAAAACGGGGCATGGTATTGTCGATTTGAACAAAGCCATTCAAGAATCTTGCGACACTTATTTCTATATTTTGGCCAGTCAAATGGGCATCGAACATATGAATGAGTGGATGCGCCAATTCGGCTTTGGTTCTAAAACAGGCATTGATTTACCGAACGAAAGTAGTGGGCTTTATCCAAGTCCTGAATGGAAAATGCGTACCCGTAAAAGCAAATGGTTACGTGGTGAAACCATTTCCGTCAGTATTGGTCAAGGTGCATTTACTGCAACGCCAATTCAATTGGCGATGGCAACCTCAATTGTGTCTAACCAAGGAAATCACGTTGTTCCGCACGTTTTAAGCAATACCAAGGGTTCTAAACCATTCCCTATTCGTAATGCGCCCGATGGTCGTGTCACATTTACCGGCACTGAAAACGACTGGCTGAAAATGCGTGAAGCGATGGTGAATGTAATTAATTCGGGAACTGGACGCGGTATTCGCACCAGTGCTTACCAAATTGCTGGTAAAACAGGTACCGCACAGGTGAAAAGTATTGCACAAGGTAAAAAGTATAACGAATCGATTTTAACCGAGCGTCAACTCGACCACGGTTTATTTGTTGGTTTTGCCCCTGCCGATAATCCACAAATTGCCATTGCAGTCATTTTAGAAAATGGTCGACACGGTGGTGCTGCGGCACAATTAGCACGTCCTGTTTTTGACTATTGGATGGTGAAACGAAAAAATAATCCTATTCGCCCAATGGTGCACCAAGTGACAGGCAGCTTAATGACCGCAGGCATTCAACCGGGACAACTTCCGAGTGGACAAAGCATTTTACAGCCATCAACCAATGCTGCGGTCAATAAAGAAAAGAAAGCGACGAAGCCACAAAGCAGCGCGTCAGCCCCATCCACAAGCAACAGCGCTTCCCAAGCCGATATTAGTGAATAATCCATATGAAAAATCAATTACGTATTATTGGCGGTGAGTGGAAACGACGTGTTTTACCGTTTGCCAGTGTAGAAGGCTTACGCCCAACCCCAGACCGCGTACGGGAAACCTTATTTAACTGGTTGATGTGGGATGTGCAAAATGCGGTGGTTTTGGATATTTGTACTGGTTCGGGGGCTTTAGGATTTGAGGCATTATCTCGCGGGGCGCGCGAACTGGTGATGATTGAACCTGACCCCAATCAGGCCGCTTTTTTAAAGCAAAATATGAAATTACTGAATATTCAAAACTGTAAATTATTTTTAAAACCAGCCGAAGCTGTTTTACCCAGCTTAACCCAACAATTTGATTTAGTGTTTTTAGATCCGCCCTACAGTTTAAATTTATGGCATAGCTTGGCGCATTTGGCCGATGAAAAAATTAAAGCCAACGGTTTAATTTATGTCGAGGCAAACCAAAATTTACAACAACTTGGACTGCCTTCTTCTTGGCAACTGATCAAACAAACCAAAGCAGGAACGGTACAGGCCGGCTTGTTTCAAAAACAAATTTAGTCTTATTCGGTTAAATCTTCAGATTCATCGGGACGATCATCTCGGCAAAAATCGTCTAAGCACTGCTCACGGCGGGTTCGTACCGGTTGATGTTCCTGCCCGTCATCATCGTGATAACCATTTTTCACTTGTATGGCTAATGGCAAACTCAAGCTAAATTTTTGAATGTTATGCGCATGCGATGGTGTCACAACAATACATCCACTCAACGCAACGATGCAGAGTAAATAGCTGATCAAGTGTCGCATAAAAAAGCTCTTGCACTTAAAGTTGTTGTATTTTTTAAACTCAAACTATGAAGATTGATGCAAGATTGTGTGAAGAAAATAAAGCCATCGATTATGATTATATGATTGGCGCTTGGTGATGTGAACCAAGCGCCTTTTTATACGGTGATAGAAAATTACCTAATTAAAAATTAAGCTAAACCTAAAAATCCAACAACAGCCACCATTGTTGCTACAATTTTACGCCCTTGCTGAGGTAAAACACGTTGTAATACAGCCGCTAAACCTAAGCCAAGCACATATAAAATAGCCATCGCACTGACCATACCGAGCATTAATGCTGCCCAATGTCCGTGTCCACCCAGTTCTGTGCCGTGTGCCATGCCATGAAATACGGCTAAGCTTACAGTAGCCATTGGTAAGCTGCGCTCTTGTTTGCGCCATAAGCCGTAAGCCAAAAATAATAATGAAGCCACAATGCCATATTCTGCCACATTTGCACTTAACCAATGCTGCGTACCAACAGCAAAACCGAACATAAGCGCAAAGCCGAGTCCAAGTAATCCATTGAATTGCCAGCGCTGATTGGCTTTATAAAGTAAAACACCCAAACCCACCGCCATAGACATATGGTCTAAGCCTGTAAATGGATGAAAAAATCCACTCAAAAAGCCCAGTTCTGGAAACTCATGCCCTGGATGTGCCATTGCCAACATCGGGATACTTGCCAACAATGCAACGAGCATTTTCTGATTCATTTTTTGCATCATTCTCTCCTCAAACTTAAGCTTTGAATAAACCTTGTTTTTCAATGAATTCAATAATTTTACTTAAACCATCTTCGGTTTTCATATTTGAAAAAAGAAACGGTTTTTCGCCGCGCATGCGTTTGGCATCTTGATCCATGACATCCAAATTGGCACCCACCATTGGCGCAAGGTCGGTTTTATTAATAATGAGTAAATCGGATTTAGTAATACCCGGTCCGCCTTTACGTGGAATTTTTTCACCACCGCCCACATCAATCACATAGAGGGTTAAATCTGACAATTCAGGGCTAAACGTTGCAGCCAAATTATCCCCCCCACTTTCAATAATAATGAGCTCTAAACCTGCAAACTTTTCACATAAATCGTCAATTGCAGCCAAGTTAATCGAGGCATCTTCACGAATAGCAGTGTGTGGACAGCCGCCAGTTTCTACCCCAACAATGCGCTCGGGGTCCATGGCTTCATTGCGAGTTAAGAAGTTTGAGTCTTCTTTGGTGTAAATATCGTTGGTAACCACAGCCATATTGTATTTATCACGCAGCGCACGACATAAGTTTAAGGTTAATGCCGTTTTACCTGAACCGACTGGCCCGCCAATACCTACGCGTAAAGGGCTACGTTGTGTCATGTGAGTTGTTCCTTTTCTATATTTTAAGTTCAATTACGATCGGAATAATCTTGAATATTGGGTTTCATGTTGCATGCTTAACATTGCGTAATGCGGCAAGGCACTGCTTAAATCATCGTCACCAATGTGCATGGCTCGTTCGATGGCATCGGGCAATAAACCATGTAAATGCCATAAAATGCGCTGTCCCGCCATTTGTCCTAAAGGTACGGTTTTTACCGCAGCCAACACCTGATTTTCTAAAACCGTAAAACTATAAGCAGTTAAAGCATCTTGAATATTTAGTTGTAACCGCCCACAAAGCTCGGCATAAACTGGAACAAAACCGTGTTGTTTTTTTACCGCAACTGGCATTTGTAACACATCTTTTATCCATGCATTTAATGAAAATGCCAATTGCTGCGATTCAGCCAACAGCTCTTTACTTTCTCGGCTGGCTTTGTATAAATCTGCCCAATAAGTAAACTGCTCGGCATCATCAAAATGTTCAATTAAGCGTTTTAACACCGGCAATTCAAAGCGCAATAACAACAATTCAAGAACATCTTCAAAATACCCTTTACTGCTGTGTTCATCTTGGATGAGACCCATTTGAATGGCGCTTTCAACCCCTTGCGAATAACAATATGCCCCGACAGGTAATGCAGTCGAAGACAGGGTTAATAGTTTTAACAGCTGCCCCGCATTAGTGATGGACATGATGCAAAGCCTTAATCGGGCTGAGGCGATGATCGTGGCTATGCTGCGCATACGCACCACTTTCGGGTTCAAATGGATGCTCGACCTCTTCAATAAATAACCCTAAGCCTATAATCATTTCTGCTAACACGTGGTCAGGTTCAAAATAAACTGCCGCAGGCGTTAGCATCAATGGCACATGACGATTTCCCAAATGATACGCAGCTTTTAATAAGTCAAAGCCATGCTGCGCAGTCACTTGCATTAAATGTTCAGGCTTGGCATCTATACGTAATACATCGCCTTCTGCCGTTGCAATAAATGAGCCACTGCGCAAAATCCCTGTACGTGGCAAATCGACACCAATATCTGTTCCATTGGCAAGCGTGGCACGAAAGCGTGATTTCTGACGAGTATCAAAACTCAACTCAAGTACTTCAAACATCTGATTTTTTTTAATATCATCAAGACGTTGGGTATAGATTTTCATAAAATACTCTCTATCTAAAAATTATCCTGCAAGAAAATCTTTCATAGTTTTTGAACTTTGACCAATAATTGGATGACCAGGAACAAATAAATTGAAAGAATTTTTCATCAATTGTGCTTGATAAAACTTTAGTTCTAAGTCATGTTCATTATTAAATTCCTCGATAACCTTAATTACTTCTTTTCTGTTATTCGAATCTTTCTCTAATTTTGCTCCTAAAACTACTGAGGAAATACAAATCGGTGGAATAGCCTTTAGAAGAGTTTGAAAATTATTTGAATCGTAATCCCAAGACAAGACTCTAAACTCTTTCTCATAAGACCATTCCTTTGATTTTGTCAAATATAAATGGCTAACTAGCTCAAGCATTTGATTGCCATTCAAATTTTCAAAATAATTTTTTGAATTGATAAGTACCTGAGGAAAATTATTAGTATATTTGACTGCCAAAAAATTTAGACAACTTGGAACAGGCGCAATAAATGGGTGTGGAATCCTAAATTCGACTAAAAAACCTTTATGACTATCAGCATAGTGTGACCACATTAATATACTTAATGGATCATTATTAAAACATGTGACACTTAATTTTGATGCAAGATTAAATTGCATTTTTTCTGAAATTTCTAGACTTCTATTAGTTTTATCTTCACTCTCAAAAATGATATCTGCAACACAATCAAAAGGATCATTAAAAAACTTAGGTGGTGTAAACTTAAGCAAACATTTTTTAAAAATATCTAATACTTTTAAGTCTTGGTCAAAAGAAACATGCTTATAAATATAATAAAATTTATCATCACATTTAATATCATAAAACTGACGAAAATATTCCTCCTGACTAATTTCAGGAAGAATCTTGTCAATAGCTGTAACTATATCCATATATTATGCCATTCTAAAACAAGAAATAACGCTGTGCCATCGGCAAAATATCAGCCGGTTCACAAGTGAGCAAATCACCATCGGCACGGACTTCATAGGTTTCAGGATGAACATCCATGACTGGACAATAGCTATTGTGCTTCATATCCGCCTTGGTGATATTACGGGTATTTTGACAAGGGCTAATCATTTTTTTCAGTTGTAGCTGTTCTGCCACGCCATTTTCAATCGCCACTTTTGACAAGAACGTAATACACGTGCGATGCACCCCGCGTGGGAAAGCCCCAAACATTGGACGATAATGCACCGGTTGTGGCGTTGGAATGGAGGCATTAATGTCGCCCATGGGTGCAGCCGCAATCATGCCACCTTTAATAATCATGGATGGTTTAACGCCAAAAAATGCCGGTTTCCACAGCACTAAATCGGCCAGTTTACCTTCTTCAACCGAACCCACTTCATGGCTAATACCGTGGGTAATGGCAGGATTAATGGTATATTTGGCGATATAACGCTTCACGCGCTGGTTGTCATGCGTGGCTGCATCACCAGCTAAAACACCGCGTTGCACTTTCATTTTATGCGCAGTTTGCCAAGTGCGAATAATCACTTCGCCCACGCGCCCCATGGCTTGTGAGTCGGAAGACATCATGGCAATTGCGCCTAAATCTTGCAAAATGTCTTCTGCTGCAATGGTTTCACGGCGAATACGACTTTCGGCAAAGGCCACATCTTCTGAAATTGCTGGGTCTAAATGGTGACAGACCATCAGCATATCCAAATGTTCATCAATGGTATTGACGGTATATGGACGGGTTGGGTTGGTCGAAGACGGCAAAACATTGGCTTGACCAATCGCCTTTAAAATATCCGGTGCATGTCCACCGCCCGCACCTTCGGTGTGATAAGTATGAATGGTACGATTTTTAAAAGCGGCTAAGGTTTCTTCTAAAAAACCACTTTCGTTTAAGGTATCGGTATGAATGGCGACTTGCACATCAAATTCATCGGCCACACTTAAACAGTTATCAATGGCTGCGGGCGTTGAACCCCAATCTTCATGCAGTTTTAAGCCCACCACACCGGCTTTAATTTGCTCGCGTAGCGGATTCGGTAAACTTAAATTACCTTTGCCCAATAAACCAATATTCATCGGTAAATCATCAATCGACTGTAGCATTGTCCCGATATGCCAAGGGCCCGGTGTGACAGTCGTTGCAGATGTGCCTGCTGCTGGGCCTGTACCGCCACCAATCATGGTGGTGACGCCGGACATAAGTGCGGTTTCAACTTGTTGCGGGCAAATCCAATGAATATGCGTGTCAACACCTCCTGCGGTGAGAATCTGCCCTTCACCTGCAATCACTTCGGTGGCGGCGCCCAGCGGAATAGTTACATTGGGCTGAATGTCGGGATTACCCGCTTTACCAATTTTCCAAATGCGACCATTTTTTAAACCCACATCGGCTTTAATAATGCCCCACCAATCAATAATGAGTGCATTGGTAATTACAGTATCGGCAACTTCATCTGCCAATAATTGCGATTGTCCCATGCCATCTCGAATGACTTTACCGCCACCAAATTTGACTTCTTCGCCATAGGTAGTAAGGTCTTGTTCAACTTCAATAAATAGTTCGGTATCGGCTAAACGAACACGATCACCCACTGTTGGGCCAAACATTTCTGCGTATGCACGACGTGACATTTTCATAATAAAAAACCTTCTTAGTCATCTATTCCAGATGAATGAATGAATATTTTTTCCATCTGGATAAATCGGATTCCATGACTTTCAATCACATCTGATGTGGTTATAAATCCTAATTTTTCATAAATAGGTTTTGCATAACAACTTGAATTTACTGTCCATTTATCAATATTTTGATGATTTTTTAGTTGCTGATTCAAAAATTCCCATAATTGACGACCGACGCCTTTATTTTGATGAGATTGATCAACAAAAAAATGAAGCAAGTGTGCAGGTTTTTTATAAGCAATTACACCAATAATATTTTGAAGTTCTTCTTTGACAAAATATTCCACATCAGCCATTTCAGAAATTTTCTGAATCATAGGCAAGCTAAATTTTTCTTCACCATCTCGATTAATAGCAAAGTCTTTCACATAAGGTTGAATTAATTGAAAGACATTTTGCACATCTGAATTTTTGATCTTGCGAATCGTCATTAATCCAGCTTCCCCATCACACGTCCGGCAAAACCATACACTTCTCGATGGCCCGCTAAACTCACAAGCTCAACATCACGACTTTGTCCCGGTTCAAAACGCACCGCTGTGCCTGCGGCAATATTTAAACGAAAGCCTTTGGCTGCAACACGATCAAACGCCAAAGCATCGTTGGCTTCAGCAAAATGAAAATGTGATCCGATTTGTATAGGACGATCCCCTGTATTCGCAACACTCATTTTTAAGGTTTGGCGACCAACGTTCAGTTCAATATCAGTATTCGGGGTTATGACTTCACCGGGAATCATCTGCTTCTCCTTTTATACAATCGGTTGATGTACTGTGACCAATTTAGACCCATCGGGGAAAGTGGCTTCAACTTGAACTTCAGCAACCATTTCGGGAATACCATCCATCACATCATCGCGTGTGAGCAAGGTCGTACCATAATGCATAAGCTCTGCAACACTCATACCATCTCTCGCGCCTTCAAGCAGTGCTGCCGAAATAAATGCAATCGCTTCTGGATAATTTAATTTTAAACCACGGGCTTTACGGCGCTCGGCAATTAGACCTGCGGTAAAAATTAACATTTTGTCTTTTTCTGTAGGATTCAGTTCCATGCATTTTTCCTAAATCTAGTCTGGTTTTAACTTAAGCAAAATGTATGCTAGAAAACAGCATAACCTATTTATATGTTTTGAAAATAAGCGATTTGACGAATATCACGTCCGCCAAATTCGTGGAAATTCTTCGTCTAATTGAAACCAATAGCGACGTAATTTGGCACGAATGGCTGCAAACGCATCGTGACATTGTCGTGCATCATCACCTAAATAACGCGCGCAGACCACATCTTCTAACAAGGTTAAAGTTACAGGGACTTGCATACGCGTCATTAATTCGCGAATACACCCAATTTGCTGTTCTAAAATTAAGGATTGGCGAAATTTTTCCGGCGCTACGCCCCAAAAGCTTCCCATCACAGCGCAGTTATTCATGCCTAAAGGTGAGCTGAGCCAACGGTCATTGCCTTGAAAACTCAAACGATCAGCAAGCAGTAATTTATTTTCTCGCCATAATTTAATGTCGCTGCAATATCGGCCAATCTCAAAATTTTCTGCACGCGACTGCCGACCAATCACCAACATTTCCCAACCAATAAAACTGGCCGACTGGGCCAAATGAATGTGATTGGTGCTTTGTGCTAATGCACCATTAAAGAGCATGCTTTCTTGGGGCACCCATTCAAAAATCGCGTTGCTTGCAACTTGAATATCAATGTGCTGAAACGCTTGTTTGGCATTGGTTTGATACCACTTACCTGCCCCCGGTGTGGTGACCAATCCATGTGCATTTTCTGCCACATGAATTTGGAAACTTAGATGATCGCCACCGGCAATGCCCGCAGGCGGATGCACAATAATGGCGTGACAAACACCAGTTTTTTCAGGCCACAACATTTTTTGCACACGTATAGGGCCAAAATGTTTTCTACGCTTTAAAATAGTGCGATTATCTTGCGCACAAAAGCCCAGTTCTAATTGTGCGAACCATTGCGACGTTGCAGAATGCTGCGGTTTGAGCGAAATATTCATCTTAATAACATCATTCGACATTCTGTTTTGAGTTTTATTAGCGAAAACTACGCCAAGTTCGGTTTTTTAAAATTCTAGTGGATTAATTTTCATCATTCTTTTTTATCACAACATAAAAAAGGATGCTATATCAGCATCCTTTTTAAGCGCACTAAACCGTAATTTAGAACAAACGGTTTAAACCATTTAATGCCGCAACACGATAGGCCTCTGCCATGGTTGGGTAGTTAAATGTAGTTTCAATAAAGTACTTCATGCTGTTATTCGGGCTTTGCATCACTGCTTGGCCAATATGAATAATTTCAGCGGCATTATTCCCAAAGCAATGAATCCCTAAAATAGCTAAGGTATCGCGGTGGAACAAAATTTTAAGCTCGCCCACGGTGTCGCCGGTAATTTGCGCGCGTGCCAAATGACGGAATGACGATTGCCCCACTTCATACGGAATTTTTTCTTCGGTTAATTGTTGCTCGGTTTTCCCGAACGATGAAATTTCAGGAATGGTATAAATCCCTGTTGGAATATCGGTCACAGGTTTTACATTTTCCTCGCCACTCATGTTGGCGCCGGCACAGCGCCCTTGGTCATAGGCAGCAGACGCTAAAGACGGCCAACCGACCACATCGCCCGCAGCATAAATATTTTCAACTTCGGTTTGGTATTTTTCATTTACGGTTAATTGACCACGGCTATTTGGTTTTAAACCGACATTTTCAAGGCCTAAACCATCGGTATTACCCGAACGGCCGTTACACCATAAAATGGCATCGGCTTTAATTTTCTTACCACTTTGTAAATACAGCACCACGTGGTCGTCAAATGTTTCTAAATGATCAATCTGTTCGTTATGGCGAATTAATACGCCTTGCTCACGCAAGTGATAAGACAGTGCATCTGAAATTTCAGTGTCTAAATAGCTGAGTAATTTAGGCTGCGTATTAATTAAATCGACTTTATGATTTAAACCAATAAAAATCGAGGCATATTCACAACCAATCACGCCTGCACCATAAATAATAATTTTATTAATGCTGTAGTCGAGATCTAAAATTTTATCTGAATCGAACACGCGCGGATGTTTAAAGTCTAAACCTTCGGGTTGATATGGACGGCTACCTGTAGCAATCACCAACTCATCAAAAATAATGGTTTCTTTAATGCCTTCAGGGGTAAACACCATCACTGTATTTTTGTCTTGCACATAGGCACGACCGTGATAAACATCGATATGATTGCGGTCGTAAAAACGGGTGTGGGTCGCCACTTGTTGTTGAATCACACGGTGTGCGTGACTTAATACTTGTTTCATGGTGAATTTTTTCCATTCACCGACTTTTTGAAACATTGGATCGCGCTGATAACGGATAATACTTGAAACCGTTTGACGCAGCGCTTTACTAGGAATAGTCCCCACATGCGCACAGTTACCACCGAGTTGCTCATTCACCTCAACAATCGCAACACGCTTACCAGATTTGGCAAGTTTCATGGCTGAGCCTTCACCCGCGGGACCTGAGCCAAGTACAACAGCATCATATTTCACAAAATTCCCTCGAATGACTTCTTTCTTGCGTCGCATTCAACACGTCCCTTTCAAATTTATTTTGGTGCTATTTTAGCGTAAATCTTAGCAAAATATCGGTGATTTTATTGTATTTCCATAACATATATATTTTATGGCGATATTTATTTGTAAAATGTGTTTTCATCCCTAAAAGTTGTAGTTTTCGCTATAATGTCGGCTTAGCACTCAAATAGCTTATCGTCAAACAGTGGAAAAGTTGAATATGACAAGTAACCGTAAACCTGAACAAGGGGTCAAACTACGTGGCGCAGAAAAAGTCGCTCGGATTCCTGTAAAAGTGATTCCTACGGTTGAAGTGCCGCGTAAACCCGATTGGATTCGCGTGAAAATGACTGCACCAGAAGAAGTGCAACGCATTAAAACCACGTTACGCGCTCAAAAATTACATACCGTATGTGAAGAAGCTGCCTGCCCAAACTTGCCTGAATGCTTCGGTGGTGGCACCGCAACCTTTATGATTATGGGCGATATTTGTACCCGCCGTTGTCCATTTTGTGATGTTGCACATGGCCGTCCAAATGCACTCGATGCCGATGAACCACGCCACATGGCAGAAACCATTTCAAACTTAAACTTGAAATATGCCGTAATTACCTCAGTTGACCGTGACGACCTACTCGATGGTGGTGCACAACATTTTGTCGACTGTATTAAAGAAGCCCGCGCTTTAAGTCCAAAAACCTTATTAGAAATTTTAGTGCCTGACTTCCGTGGTCGTATGGATGTCGCACTGCGTATTATGACTGAATGCCCACCCGACGTTTTCAACCACAATATTGAAACCGTACCGCGTCTTTATAAAGCCATGCGTCCGGGTTCAGACTATCAGCACTCGTTAACACTCCTGAAAATGTTTAAAGAATATTGCCCAGATGTACCAACCAAATGCGGTTTAATGGTCGGTTTAGGCGAAACAGAAGAAGAAGTGATTTCACTGCTTGATGATTTACATGCGCACGGTGTGGATTATGTGACTATTGGTCAGTATTTGCAGCCATCTAAACAACATGCCCCACTCGACCGTTTTGTGACCCCAGAAGAGTTCGAGCGTTATGCTGAACATGGGCGTAAACTCGGCTTTAGAAACATTTGGTCTGCACCAATGGTGCGTTCAAGTTATTTTGCCGACCGTCAATATTACGGCGAACCCGTTCCTGCGGTACGTCGCAAAACTGATCCTGCCAAAAAAATTGCCATTCAGGCAATTGAAGCTTAAACGCTAAAATCAAATAAAAAAACCTCTCGCATTCGAGAGGTTTTTTTATTTTACGAATGGCTAAATTATTTCGTCATAAATTTAATATCTGTGGGGTGCCCAATTTGTAATGCAACGTGGGTGGGCGTTAGTGAACCATCCACAGGGTTCCGTTTAAATGCAGAAACGGTATTGCTAAAAACATTCGATACCAACAAATAAGTGCCAGTTTGGTCAAAAGCAAAAGCGCGTGGTTCCACACCACTGCTGCTGTAACGCCCTGACAAAGTTAATTGACCACTCGTAGCATCCACAGCATACACCACAATTTCATTGCTTTTGCCACGGTTGCCTACGTACAAAAACTTTCCATCGGGTGAAAAAATCAAACCTGATGCACTTTTAGCCTCTGCATCAGTTTTTGTGGTTAAGTTCTCTTGTTGCAGTAATTGATACTTTCCTGCTTTTTTAGCAAATACTGTAACTTGTGCCGCCATTTCGGTGGTTGCATAAGCGTATTCACCATTTTTTGAGAACAATAAATGCCGTGGTCCACTGCCTGCAGAAAAACGTAAGTCTTGTTCAGGCATTGCTTTTAATGGCATTTTTGCATTGGGCTGATAGGCATAAGCTCGAATCACATCTGCGCCTAAATCGGCCAAAAATACATTTTTGCCATCGGGTGTAAAGGTTACCGAATGCGCATGTCCACTGTCTTGGCGTTTTGCAATGACTTGACTGCCTTGACTAAATGCAATCTTTTGCACTAACGGCCCAATCGAACCATCTTGCTTTAATGCAAATATGGCAACGCCCGCACCCCGACCATTCACAGCATAATTCGAAATTAAAAGATACTTTTCATCTGGAGAAACTTCGGCATGTGCAGGTTGCTGCCCTTGGCTATCGACCCGATTTAATAATTTTAAAGTGCCATTTGCGTGAATTTGAAAAGCAGAAATTTCACCATTTTTGTCGCGACCATCTTCATTGGTGCTATACAACACTTGTTGATTTTTAGATAACGTCAGCCATGATGGACTCATGCTCGGAGTTGAACTTAAAGGAATGAGTGAGCCGTCCGCATTTAATCGTACCCGATAAATGCCCTGACTTTCAGTCACACTCGGCACGAGACTTGGATTTTCACTGGTCCATGTCCCTACAAAAAATTCTTGTGCCGGCACCTGTTCGGCTGCAAAAGCTTGCCCCGAGAAAACTGACGATGCCGATAAAATACTGATCAATGCAAGTTGCTTAAATGTCATTTATTGTTCCATTAAAAAATAGCCTTGGTTTAAAATAGTTGTGTCTAAAGCAATCGGATTTTTGGCTGGCAGATCAATCATAAAAATGTTTGTGTCACACGATCATGTCATTACATTTCATCTACCCAAATATCGTTTAAATTTTTATCCCTGCTTCGACTGTTTTAAAATAAAAGACCTGTTTAATTTTCACATTATAGTTTTCGTAAATGAAACTTATTTGCTTTGTGCTATAAATAGATTCATCGGAATCGTCTTCTTTACCGTTAGCACAACATTTGCGTGTAAAGCCGTCTTTTATAACAACGCTTGAGCCGAGTTGTTGTATAAATCACGCATAAAAACCGACAAACGTTATCAATTAGCAAAAATACTTCTATAATAGAGCCCCATTAAAGTCAGGGCTGGTTGTAGTGAATACAGCTAAATCACTTTAGTGACTGTTTTTTAAGTCAATTTCTTATCTGCGATTCGGCTTATAGATCAATATTTGCAATTAGATGTGCTTACAACATATCTGAATATTTAGGTGCTCGCATGGAAATCAAGGTTAATTATCTCGACAATCTTCGACAAGAGGCAAAGTTTGATGACTTTAGCGTCATTGCCGATCAGCCGATTCGTTATAAAGGGGATGGTTCTGCACCAGGCCCATTCGATTATTTCTTAGCCTCGTCTGCTCTTTGCGCTGCCTATTTTGTTAAAGTTTATTGTGCTGCTCGTGATATTCCAACCGACAATATTCGTTTGTCACAAAACAATATTGTTGACCCTGAAAACCGCTATAAACAAATTTTTAAAATTCAGGTTGAATTACCAACCGATATTTCAGAAAAAGACCGCCAAGGCATTTTACGTTCGATTGATCGCTGTACTGTTAAAAAAGTCATTCAAACAGGCCCTGAATTTGTTATTGAAGAAGTCTCTAGCATTGATGCCGATGCACAAGCGTTGTTGATGCCTAATACTCATTCAGAAAATAGTACATATATTGCTGGTAAAGATTTACCGCTTGAAGAAACCATTGCCAATATGTCGGGCATTTTAGCCAACTTGGGCATGAAGATTGAAATTGCGTCTTGGCGCAATATCGTCCCCAATGTTTGGTCTTTACATATTCGCGATGCGCAGTCGCCAATGTGTTTTACCAACGGCAAAGGCTCGACCAAAGAAAGTGCTTTGGCATCGGCTTTGGGCGAATTTATTGAACGTTTAAACTGCAACTTCTTCTATAACGATCAATTCTGGGGCGAAGAGATTGCCAATGCCGCGTTCGTGCATTATCCAGACGAAAAATGGTTTCAACCGGGCCCAAATGGCGAGTTGCCGAAAGAAATTTTAGATGAATACTGCCTAGAAATTTATAATCCAGAGGATGAACTACTCGGTACGCATTTGTACGATACCAACTCAGGCAATACCGAACGTGGCATTTGTTCATTGCCTTTTGTACGTCAATCCGACCAAGAAGTGGTGTATTTCCCATCGAACCTGATTGAAAACTTATATTTAAGTAATGGCATGAGCGCCGGCAACACGTTGGCTGAAGCGCAAGTGCAATGTTTATCTGAAATTTTTGAACGTGCGGTGAAACGTGAAATTTTAGAAGGTGAAATTGCCTTACCTGACGTACCACAAGACGTTTTGGCCAAATATCCAAGTATTGTGGCAGGCATTCAAGGTTTAGAAGAACAAGGCTTCCCTGTTTTAGTCAAAGATGCCTCTTTGGGCGGTGATTTCCCTGTCATGTGCGTGACTCTAATGAACCCACGTACGGGCGGTATTTTTGCTTCTTTTGGTGCACATCCAAAATTTGAAGTGGCATTAGAGCGCAGCCTGACCGAACTATTACAAGGGCGTAGTTTTGAAGGCTTAAATGATTTACCGCAGCCGACTTTTCAATCTGAAGCAGTCACTGAACCAAATAACTTTGTTGAACATTTCATTGATTCAACAGGCTTAGTGTCTTGGCGATTCTTTAGTGCAAAATCGGATTACGATTTTGTAGAGTGGGATTTCACCAACGATGGTGAATATTCAACCGAAGAAGAAGCGGCTGAATTATTTAGCATTTTAGAAGATATGGGCAAAGAAGCCTATATGGCGGTGTATCAGCATTTAGGCGCAACGGCATGTCGTATTTTAGTGCCAGATTATTCTGAAATTTATTTGGTTGAAGATTTAATTTGGGACAATACCAACAAAGCACTCGCCTTCCGTGAAGATATTTTAAATCTGCATCGTTTAGATCAAGCCCAACTTGAAGCGTTGGTTGAACGTTTAGAAGAATGCGAGTTGGATGACTATACCGAAATTGCCACCTTAATTGGCATTGAATTTGATGACAATACGGTTTGGGGACAACTGACCATTCTTGAATTAAAATTACTGATTTATTTAGCACTTGAGCAATTTGAAGAGGCTAAAGAATTGGTAGAAACCTTCTTGCAATATAATACCAACACCGTTGAACGCGGATTATTTTATCAATGCATGAATGTAGTCTTAGAAGTCTTGCTAGACGATGACATGGAACTGGAAGATTACGAAACCAACTTCCGTCGCATGTTTGGCAATGAGCGTATGGATGCGGTGATAGGTTCAGTCGAAGGAACAGTACGCTTTTATGGCTTAACCCCAACCAATATGCAACTTGAAGGACTTGATCGTCATTTACGCTTAATTGAAAGCTATAAAAAACTGCACAAAGCCCGTGCTAAAGCAGTGAATGTAACGGCTTAATCAACCCTATCCGCATTGAACCGTACTGATAATCACTTGGTACGGTTCAAATCATCGAAGAAACGTATACTGCACAACAAGCGGTAATGGTTATTTTTCAAATAGAAAAAATACTTTTGGCGAGGTGAATAAATCGTTTTGCTGCTGGCGAAGCTTGCCGCTCATCAATTACTGCCAATCCAACAGAACGCCTCACTGTGGGTGTTAAACTTCTTGTTATAAAATCTAATGCTACATCATTTGGCAATGCCGACTCGGCAATCACAGTAATTGCTTCACCGCGTGTAACTGTTGCAAATGTACTCATCAATTGTGTGCTTCGATAACGAATATTCGGTTGTAACTTTTGAGATAAAAATAAGTTTGACACCAACCTACCAGAACCCGCTTCTGTCAAAATAAAAGGATCCTGACACAAGTCTTTTAATTCTAAATGCATCTTAAAACTTAAAGGATGCTGTTTTGGTAATAACACCACCATTTGATCTTCAATTAACGGATAAGTGTCGAACCTTTCTTCAGGTAAAGTTACAAAACCAATGTCTATTTTTCGATCCATCAGCCATTGTAGCACTTGCTCATCTGAACCTTCATGCACATGAATTTCAATGTTTGGATAATGCTGCCGATAAACATCTAAAATTTTTGGAATTAATTTGATTGATGAGGTTGCGCCAAATGAACCAATACTTAAAGTACCAAGCTTCATTCCACGAGCATCTGCCGCTTCTTGTTTCATCGTTTCAGCCAAACCCAAAATCATTCGTGCGCGTTGAATCAAACAAGTGCCAATATCTGTTAATACCACACCACCTGCTTGACGATTAAGCAAGGTCACACCTAACTCATCTTCCAACGCTTTAATAGCATGAGAAACCGCAGATTGAGATATACGTAATTGTGCGGCTGCCGTTGAAAAACCCTGTCTTTCTACCACAGCATTCAATATTTCTAATTGGGTAAATGTCATTTTTTTTTCATTATGAGTAATTCCTCATTTCCATATGATTTTGCATCTAGATAAATATATCAACAAAACAAAGCGCGGCAAATATTGCATAAACGTGCTTGCCTCATCATTCATCCTAATTGAAACGAAACTATGCTCAAACAACTCATATCATCAAATTCTTTATACATCACCTACATCAAATTAGCTGTCGTTGCGGCAATATGGGGAGGAACTTTTGTTGCAGGCCGTTCCATTTCTGCTGATATCCCCCCACTGTTGGCATCAAGCTCGAGATTTTTAATTGCAAGTTTAAGCCTAACTGCATTTCTCGCCTTGTTTGGGTCTGGCTTCAAAAGAATTAATTTTTCCCAAGCACTGACACTTTTAGGACTGGGATGCTGTGGAATTTATATCTATAACCTGTGTTTCTTTTATGGACTACAATATATCAGCGCTTCTCGTGCTTCACTGATTGTTGCATCTAATCCTGCAATTATGGCTATTTGTTCTTTTATATTTTATCGAGAAAAAATCTCTAGATTTAAAATGTTAGGAATTGGCTTATGTTTAATTGGGGCCTCAGTTGTCATTATGAGTAAAAACTCAAATTCGAGCATTACAGCACCACACCATTGGCTAGGTGACGGGCTAATTTTTGGCTGCGTGTTAAGCTGGGTCTGTTACAGTCTTTTAAGCAAGAAAATTGTGGCTGAAATTGGTTCATTACACACCGTCACCTATTCAATTTATATCGGTACAGCATTATTACTCATTGATGCAGGGTTGAATGGTCAAATCAATCTCATGGTACTTTCAACAATATCTTTACAAACTCTAAGTAGCTTAATTTACTTAGGTGCAATTGGTTCTGCCCTTGCTTATATTTGGTATTACGATGCAATCCAAAGCATTGGTTCAACACAGGCAGGTACATTTATTGCGCTAAATCCATTAACGGCAGTATTGCTCGGCGCACTCCTTCTTAATGAATCGATTTCTCATTCAAGCATCGTGGGAGGTATGTGTATTATTTTTGGAATTATCATTACAAATCAATCATTAAAATCAAAAAATTGATATTCATCTTTTCAAATCAGAATCTAATCTAAATAATCACTGTATTCTCACAATTTTAAGCCAATATGTGTAAATCATTAGGCGTTTTACATCCATGCCAAAATCAAATATTACACATCTTTTTAGGGTTAAGAACATTGTAAATAATATTGATGAACATAAATTATATATTAAAAACAAATATTTATAGTAATTTAAAGTCAAAGATATTCAACAATAGCAAAGCTTATATAGATTAGATGTCTGTTGGTTTAATTGAGTAACCGTGCTAAAAAATTAGCGAAACCAAATACGATGTAGCCACATTCCAACCAACATTGCGGCAATAAAATATAAAATTTGAATATATCCTAAACCAATTAAAGTTAATGCAGGTGCTGGGCAAATGCCCGCAATCCCCCATCCAACACCAAACATCGTCGCACCAACAATTAACTTCAAGTCAATTTTTCTATTTTCTGGCAATGAAATATCATCATTGAACAACGTTTTAGGATGCCGCTTCGCTTTTTGAAATGGAATAATTGTAACGGCAATTGCCCCAACCATCACAAAGATTAAGCTAGAATCAAATTGACCAAAAATGTCTAAAAAATTTAAAACCTTCTCTGGATTCGACATGCCAGAAATTAATAGCCCTAAGCCAAATAAACAACCAAACAAGAAAGCGAAGCCATTTTTCATTGCATGGCTCCCATTACATGTCTGATTACATATACGGTCAGCATTCCTGTCATAATAAATAAAATCGTGGCAAAAATAGACCTGAAAGACAAACGACTAATTCCACAAATACCATGACCACTGGTACACCCAGAACCTAAGCGTGTTCCGAATCCAACCAATAGCCCAGCAATCATCAATATCAAAGGAGAATCTTGAATTACAATTGCAGGTTGAGTAAATCGCCCATAGATGAATGATACAAAAAGTAGTCCACATAAAAACCAAAAACCAGAACCACTGAATATCAATTTGAATTGCAATCGCTCTGCAATTAATCCACTGATTCCCGCAATACGTCCGTTGACATATAAATAGCCCACCGTAGCAAGCCCAATCAATGCCCCACCAACTACAGCTACACTAAAATTTGGCATAATTCACCTAAATAAAAATACAGAACACGCTCAAAAGTTGCTTATATTTTATGCCTTAAAATCATTCAAACAAAAAACCATTTAAATCTTCATAGCCAAGTAAAAAACAAAAACATCTCACAAAAAACATTAAATTGATTAAAATATACACAAGTCAACCATTAACACAAATAAACTCATACAAACTAGTGAAGTTACATAAATTAAAATAAATGAATACATTTTATTCATCATCACGCTACAGATCACGCAGTCAATCCATCGTAAAATAATAATTCATTGATATTTATATATTTTCAAAAAAGAGTGTAGATTACAATCTCGAACTATTCTCATTTTTTGAAAATGATTTAGCTAAATATCGCATTTTAGAAACTTGTAAACGATGTTGTTTCGGTATTTGGATTAATCAAAAACCAACAGAAGACATTGCATTTAGGGGAATTATAAATGCGCCCATTTAAAAAAAGAACAAAACCACTTCAAATTGACGATATTGCAATTGTCGATTACGAAAAAACCAAAAAAGCCATTAAAGCGGCGGCTTTGGGCAATGCAATTGAATGGTTTGATTTTGGTGTCTATGGTTACGTTGCCTACGTGTTAGGGAAAATTTTCTTCCCGCACTCATCTCCAAGCGTACAAATGATTGCCGCGCTTGCTACTTTCTCTATTCCTTTTATTTTCAGACCATTAGGTGGTTTATTCTTTGGACGCTTAGGCGACAAATACGGCCGTCAAAAAGTCTTGGCGATGACCATTATTATTATGTCGGTGAGTACGTTTGGTATCGGTCTGATTCCATCGTATGAAAGTATTGGCATTTGGGCACCCCTGCTGTTGCTGATTGTGAAAATTGCCCAAGGTTTTTCTGTGGGCGGTGAATATGCCGGCGCTGCCATTTTTGTGGCGGAATACTCGCCCGACCGTAAACGCGGCTTTATGGGCAGTTGGCTCGACTTTGGTTCAATTTTAGGTTTTGTGGTCGGTGCGGGTGTTGTGTCGGCCATTACTTTTATTGTGGGTGAAGCAGCATTTATGGAATGGGGTTGGCGCATTCCGTTTTATTTAGCGCTCCCGCTGGGTATGATTGGTCTATACTTACGTCACTCTTTAGATGAAACTCCAGCATTTCAAGCACATAGTGAAGACCAAGCGCAGATTAAAAAGCCACAAAAAATTAGCTTTAAGCAAATTATTACCCAATATAAACGTAGCCTTCTGGTTTGTGTCGGCTTAGTAATTTGTACGAACGTAACCTATTACATGCTGCTTACCTACTTGCCAAGTTATTTCTCACACAACTTAGGCTATTCAGAAGATCACGGCGTACTCATTATTATTGCCGTTATGGTTGGGATGCTGTTTGTACAACCAGTTGTCGGGCTATTAAGTGATAAAATTGGTCGTCGCCCTTTTGTGTTTATCGGTAGCATTGCATTGGTATTGTTTTCATATCCTGCCTTCAAATTACTCGATAGCGACAACATTGGTTTAATTTTCTGTGGTCTACTTATTTTAGCGCTGTCATTAAATATGCTGATTGGTGTGATGGCATCAACCCTGCCCGCCCTTTTTCCAACCGAAATTCGCTACAGTGCATTAGCCATTGCATTTAATATTTCTGTGGTCATTGCAGGTGTTACACCTACGGTAACGGCTGCTTTAGTTGAAACCACGCACGATATTATGGTGCCGGCTTACTACTTAATGGTGTGTGGTGTTTTCGGAATTATTACTGCGCTGTATTTAAAAGAAACAGCCAATTTACCGCTAAAAGGTGCCAAACCTATGGCGATTGATACGGAAGAAGCTGAAGAATTATTGGTTCAATATCACGATAATATTGAGCAAAAAATTGAACAGTTAGATCAGCAAATTGAAGCCTTGCAAGGTAAACGTGAAAACCTAGCCAAGCAACATCCCGATATTGAATAACTCACCTTAAGCAATAAAAAAGCCTCTATTTTTAGAGGCTTTTTTATAAGATATACCCAGTTATTTAAACCACTTTTTCCACTGCTTCAATTCCTTAAAGGCATTTTTAAATACAAAGGGCTGTGAATGCAATTTTGAAGATGCAGGCAAAATATGCTCGTAATACGTTCCTTTTAACAGATGGGTTAACAACCATTCACCTGGGAATGAGCCACCATCATTGAGGGCTTTGGCTGCTTTTAAAATTTGACGAATATCGTATTGTAACGGCGCGATATCTGGCACTTGTTTGTCTAAATTAAGCAACTGATACACCGCTAAACGCCCTGTTCGTGCAGAACTTTCAATGGTAAATACAATATCATTTTTGGTTTCAACAAACTGTCCGACCAAGCCTAAATTTTTGCAACCGTGCGGCACAACTTCTGGACGGTCACCTTTGGCACGTGGCATAAACATCGAGGTGATATATGGCATAAAGGCTGAACGAGTAATTGTATTGGCAATGACATCATCCACTTGGTCTAAAATTCCCAAGTGATAACACAATTCAGTCAAAATTTCGTTACCGGTACATTCAGGCATGGTTTTTTGTATGTAATTGCCGGTTTTATCCATAAACAAAGCATAAACCCAAATCACCAAAACATCGTTCGGTTGCGTTGGAAAATGCGGTTGACGGTTACAAGTAAAGCTAATTAACCAATTTGAATCGGTAATACTAATAATACCGCCTGTTACGGTTTTACCTGAATATAGGTCATTGACCGCGTATTGTTTGAGCTTGTCTACAAAAGCCGAAGGCTTACAGGTTAAGGTCACTGACTGCCAAGCCGAACGGGAAATATCCTGACAAAATTTTTCTGGCCGACCAAAAACAGGGCTTTTGTCCGCTAAATTTTTCCAAAGTTGCCAACCTGCACTTTGACCACTGACTTTCGGTTGGGATAAATCAATCGCTGCGGTGGTATTGTTACCGTAGGCGGTGTCTTCAGTCATTGAACCAGTGGTGATAATTACAAAATCTTTGGCGTCAATTTCAATCCGCTCAGATTTGCCATTGTGCTGTACCAACAAGGCGCGCACAATTTTTTCATCACCGTGTTGTTCTAGCTCTAAGTCTTGCACCAAAGTGTCTAATTGGATTTTGACGCCTTTTTTGTTCAAATCATTTCGTAGCGGGCGAATAAAGGTATCGTATTGGTTATATTTTGGGAAAACCACCACAGATAAATCGTGTAAACCGTCTAAGTCATGTAAAAAGCGGTGCATATACAATTTACATTCAAGCACGCTATGCCAATTTTCAAAGGCAAACATGGTGCGCCACAACATCCAAAAATTACTGTCTAAAAAACTTTGACTAAAATATTGTTCGATGGTGATGTCATCTAATTGTTCTTTTTTCTTTAACAGCAACTTCAGCATGGCCAATTGGTCTTTTTTGCTTAAACCAAAACGGCTAAAGTCTTGAACTTGACCTTGTTGATGAATTAAACGAGATTTTGAATAGTTACTGTCGTGATCATTCAATAATCGATATTCATCTAAAACACTATACGGTTCAGGCAACTCTAAGGCAGGAATATCCTGAAAAATATTCCAAATGTTGTCATAAGAATTGTCCATTTCGCGGCCGCCACGAATAAGATAACCCTCTTTGGCATTGCCTGCACCATCGAGCGAACCACCATCCACACTCAATTGCTCTAAAAAGGTAATATTTTCGGCTGGAATCGCACCATCTCGAATAAAATAATACGCCGCAGATAATCCCGCAATGCCACTGCCGACAATATAGACTTTACTGTTGGCGTACGATTGCGTGGGCACGGCGCGATTACGCTGATAATTGCCCATATAGTCGGCATTGGGAAATGTTTTGTCTGCGGTATTAGTTACCGCTTCGCGACTGGCATCGGGTTGATGCTCAACCTTACCGAAATTTTCTGATGTTTCTAAGATGTGATTAAATTTTGCTGTGATTTTTTCCACAGTTCTTCTCCGCATTTATTATTCAATAATTGTTCATAATGTCATGTTTATACAATATGCCGATTCGTCTCACTTTAAAAGATATATTTCTATAAATATCAACACATTAATCCGAGTGTTTTTGTCTGATTTAAACGTTAAATATCTAAAATTTAGATTAAGTCTATTTTACCAAAAAGTAAAATACATCATCTAAACAGCCCTACCTTTGACAAAATCACGAAAGCGTTTTGAATACATTGATGCGGTTTAAAATAAAAGCAAATTTAGCCTGTTGTATCTATTCAGATTATTTGAATAATTCTCTTTTACATCACTGTATTTTGTTATAGTATAACAAAACATAAAAACACATATTCATTTTATATTATGTCAGCTCCTAACCAACGTTTACAGGCAATTGATGCCTTACGTGGCTTGGTCATGCTCATTATGCTGCTTGACCATGTGCGTGAAACTTTTTATTTACATCATCAAGTCAGCGACCCCATGCAGATCGATCAACTTGAGCCAGATTTATTTATCAGCCGTTCACTCGCCCACCTTTGCGCGCCAGTTTTTGTTTTGCTTACCGGGCTTTCGGCGTTTTTGTATCAACAAAAATACGGCTTAAACATGACCCGCGACTTTTTACTCAAACGCGGTTTATTTTTAATTGGGCTTGAACTCACGGTCATTAATTTTGCATGGACGGCAAAATTCCCGCCCGATGCCTTATATTTACAAGTGATTTGGGCCATTGGTATTAGCATGTTGGCATTAAGTTTACTTATTGGCTTATCCAAGAAACTACTTTGGATATTGGCACTAGGCATTATATTTTTGCACAACACTTTAGACCACATCCATTTTCAATCAGAAACGCTGCAAGCATTTTGGAATGTTTTGCATCATCGTGGATGGATTGAAATCTCTGATTCTCTGCGCCTTCGCACCACCTATCCTGTTTTACCGTGGATTGGGGTGATTACACTTGGCTATTGCTTAGGACATGCCTGCTTTAAAGATGGCATAAGTTGCCTTGAACGTAATCAAAAACTACTTAAATTTGCTTTATCTGGATTGGGCATTTTTTTCGTGATGCGCGGACTAAATATTTACGGCGACCAACCTTGGCAACATTTAGGCAACATCAGCCAAAGTATGATGAGCTTTTTTAATTTAACCAAATACCCACCTTCGTTATTTTTTATTTTATGGAATGGCAGTTTAGGTATTTTATGTTTACTTGGATTAAACAAATTTGAGCATAAAACGTGGCTACGTCCGCTCATTGTTTTAGGTTCAGTGCCGATGTTTTTTTATGTGCTGCACCTCTATGTACTTAAAGCTTTATATTTAATGGCATTTCAAATTTGGGGAGCAAATCAGGGGCAATATTTTGGTGTTTCGGAGGTTTATCAACTGTGGATGATCAGCGTTATTTTAATGGTCTTGCTGTATCCTGCGGTGGTGAGATTCTCAAAATTCAAACACCAAAATAAACATATTGCGATTTTAAAATATTTTTAAACCTGCATTTGAGTGGATCACACGTATTAATTGATCCACTCCATTTCAATTAATTGGAACGAATAGCATTCGGCACAAAGCTTCGATCATCAATTAAAATCGCCTGCGCGCAAATGCCTTCTGCATGGCGTTGTTGCTCAAAAATCTGTTTAGGCATCGACTCGAAACTGTCAAAAAAACAAATCTCGCGGTCATCTATTGAATACACCAAAGATTGATTTCCAATGCCATCTAAGGTGTCGTAATAGACAATTGCCATATTACCTTGCTCAATTGAGTGCTGAATTTCGGCATAAGTTAAGGCTGCTTTTATAGGAATATTCAGCGCCTTGGCATCGGCATAACATTGACGTTCACTGGCACTAATATTTGGATCAGGTGCTGTATAAAACGACACATCAAAACCCAATTTTTTTAATGCCAAACTTAAAGCAATAGTAAAAGTACCTTCTTCTGCATCGTGTCGGCAAGCTTGGGCTAAATCGGCAATTTCAATGTGCACCCCATGATGTTGCAATAACATCCACAATGCAAATACGCCACAATTGGCTTCAAGATGGGTTAATGCATCTGGGATCTCAATTGCCATAGTCAAATTCCTTAAAATATTCGGCACGATAATAAACAAAAGCCGATTGGCACTAAAGTCTTTTC
Source organism: Acinetobacter sp. MD2(2019) (assembly GCF_035615615.1). NCBI lineage: Bacteria > Pseudomonadati > Pseudomonadota > Gammaproteobacteria > Moraxellales > Moraxellaceae > Acinetobacter > Acinetobacter sp. MD2(2019). The sequence continues at coordinate 71,302 of NZ_VTDU01000010.1, forward strand.
AAAGTACAATATTGCCAGTCGAGGGATGCTGCAACAATTTACTGGCCTATAAAGGTAAATTTGCTAGGCTCGGCGCTGCGGTCAGGTTTTTAAAATGAAGATATCCTGATCAACAACGGCATCCGCGAACTGAATGATCAATCGTTTTACAAGGAAAGGAGATCGTGATGAACGCGGTTAATGCTTCATTTACAGATTATAAAGTTGCCGATATTTCACTTGCAGATTACGGCCGTAAAGAAATTAAATTGGCTGAAGCAGAAATGCCGGCTCTAATGGGTTTGCGTAAACGCTATGCGGCAGCAAAACCACTGGCAGGCGCGAAAATTCTCGGCTGTATTCACATGACCATTCAAACTGCAGTTTTAATTGAAACTTTGGTTGAATTGGGCGCAGAAGTTCGTTGGACGTCATGTAACATTTTCTCAACTCAAGACCACGCCGCAGCAGCAATTGCAGCGAGCGGCGTACCAGTTTTTGCTTGGAAAGGTGAAACTGAAGAAGAATATAACTGGTGTTTAGAACAACAAATTAATGTGAATGGCACACCTTGGGATGCCAACATGATTTTGGACGATGGTGGTGATTTAACCGCATTGGTTCATGAAAAATATCCAAATGTATTGGCAGGTATTCACGGAATTACCGAAGAAACCACCACAGGCGTAGCGCGTTTGTTCGAAATGTGGAAAGACGGTTCACTTAAAGTTCCTGCAATTAACGTCAACGATGCAGTGACCAAATCTAAAAATGACAACAAATACGGTTGCCGCCACTCCCTCAACGATGCGATTAAACGCGGTACAGACATGTTATTGTCTGGTCGTCGTGCGTTGGTGATTGGTTATGGCGATGTGGGTAAAGGTTCAGCGCAGTCACTTCGTCAAGAAGGCATGATTGTTCGCGTGTCTGAAATTGATCCAATTTGTGCTATGCAAGCGTGCATGGATGGCTACGAAGTGGTTTCTCCATACAAAAATGGCGTACAAACAGGTAAAAAAGAAGACATCAATTTAGACCTTCTTCAAAATACCGACATGATTGTGACCACCACAGGGAACTACCATGTGTGTGATTCTGCCATGTTAGACACGCTAAAATCGGGTGCGGTTGTATGTAACATCGGTCACTTCGACACTGAAATTGACACCAACTATTTACGTGGTTACAAATGGGTTGAAGTGAAACCACAAGTTCACCAAGTGTACCGTTCAGAAAATGAAAATGATTATTTAATCTTGCTTTCTGAAGGTCGTTTAGTGAATTTAGGAAATGCTACAGGCCACCCTTCACGTGTCATGGATGGTTCTTTTGCCAACCAAGTGTTAGGTCAAATGTATTTATTTGATGAGAAATTTGCCGACCTTCCAGACGCAGAAAAAGCGGCAAAAATCCGCGTTGAATTGTTACCGAAAAAACTAGACGAAGAAGTTGCAGCCGCAATGGTAGCAGGTTTTGGCGGTGTACTCACCCAATTAACCCAAGTTCAAGCCGATTATTTAGGTGTGCCAGTTGAAGGGCCATTTAAAGCGGATGCGTATAAGTACTAAGATTGATCTTTAGTTATTTTAAGGGCAGATCTTTTTAGGTCTGCCCTTTTTATTCATGATGCTATTTTTCAGAATAAATTCAGCGAGACCGAAGAAACTTGATTTTAAAGCAATAAAGCTACGCGCAACTATTATAAGCCAGTGTTCTAGCCAAAGCCAAATATGCCAAATTCTTTTTTCAAATAGCGTTTTTTAAATAACAACTTTGCGCAAGTTTTGCAGATGATTATGGTATTTCCTATTTTTCCCGACAAAATTTAGCTCGAACCGAAGCTGATACAAAGATCTAATTCAACCTGTAAGACTCCAAATAGAATACACATTAAGTGATTAAATTTTAAAAGACGAACTTCTCTAACTCAGGTTACAATAGCCCTGACTATGCCATCGTTTGGCAATCCACCCTCTTTGATTTTACGCCCTAACACGAGTTCTCCCCTATGAGTCGATTTTATATAGAAGCAGCCTTAACCGTTGGTGAACGCTTAGAATTGACCGAAACGGTGTTCCATCACTGGGTACGTGTGTTAAGAGCGCAGTTGAATCAACAATCCACTTTGTTTAATGGCAAAGGTGGTGAATATGTGGTTGAACTGGATGAAATTAACAAAAAAAATGCTTTTGTAAAAGTTTTGTCATTTCATGCTGCCGACAAAACGCCCAAATTTCATGCCGTGCTCGGTCAAGTCATGAGTAAAGGCGACCGCATGGACTATGCCATTCAAAAAGCCACCGAATTAGGCGTAGCCCAAATTCAACTATTAACCAGCGAACGCTGCGAAATGCGCTTAAAATACGACCGCGACCAAAAAAAATTAGACCACTGGCAAAGTGTTGCCATAGCCGCGTGTGAACAATGTGGCTTAAACAAAGTGCCAGAAATTTTAGCGCCTATTTCTTTAACAGACTGGTTAAACCAAAGCTTACCCTCAACCAAACTTGTGCTTGCACCAAATAAGCAAGCCTTAAAACTTTCTGCCAATCAAATTGAGCAGGTTGCCTTACTGATTGGCCCTGAAGGTGGCTTAAGTGAAAACGAAATTGAGCTTGCCAATAATGCAGGTTTTCAAAATTGGTGTCTTGGTGAACGTGTGCTGCGTACCGAAACTGCACCTGTAGTGGCACTGTCCATTTTGAACTATATTGCAGAGTAAATTCATATTTTAAAGATTTAGTGGCTTTGCAGTTAAATTTTTTTATCAACTGCAAAGCTATAAATTTGGTTTAATTCATAAGAAATTCAAATAAATATCATGCTCACATTCTTTTAAAAACACAGTTGGCATAATGCAAAATAAGTATTGATCAACATGATATACGCCGCAGCAAAGCAAGGAAAAAAATCTTGATGATTTGGTTTTAATGACTGAATAAATCATTTAATCAAAAACTAAAAACATAGATTAAAAAACGGTATTTTATTCATAACTAAGGAAATAATAATGGCTCTAGCCCAATTGCATCATCACCATAATTTATGGAAATACCATTATACATACAAAAAATTAAGCACTTTTGAACTGTCCGAAGCCACAAACTAATGCTATATTCGATTAAATTTTTTGCCAGACGCTTGTTATGTTCTGGTATCAACTGTCGTATATGGAACGCAAATGGACGATCAAACTCTTAAGCAACAAGCATTGGATTATCATGAATTTCCACGCCCAGGTAAAATTAGTGTCACACCAAGCAAACAGTTAAGTAACCAACGCGACTTAGCGCTTGCCTATTCTCCAGGTGTTGCAGAACCGTGTTTAGAAATTGCTCGCGATCCATCCACCGCAGCGCGTTATACCGCACGTGGTAATTTAGTGGCTGTGGTGAGTAACGGGACTGCCGTTTTAGGTTTGGGTAATATTGGCCCACTCGCGTCTAAACCAGTCATGGAAGGCAAAGGCGTTCTGTTTAAAAAGTTTGCAGGCGTTGACGTTTTTGACATCGAAATTGCAGAAAATGACCCAGATAAAATTGTCGATATCGTTGCCGCTTTAGAGCCAACATTTGGCGGTATTAACTTAGAAGATATTAAAGCACCTGAATGTTTTTATATTGAACGTAAATTGCGTGAACGTATGAACATTCCTGTGTTCCATGACGATCAACATGGCACTTCAATCATTGTGGGTTCAGCATTATTAAATGCCTTAGTACTTACTGGCAAAAAAATTGAAGATATTAAAATTGTTGCGTCAGGTGCAGGCGCTGCCGCCCTATCTTGCTTAAACTTGCTTCGCGCATTAGGTGCAAAAAAAGAAAACATCATTGTTGCCGACTCTCGTGGTTTACTGACTACGTCTCGTCAAGGCTTAGATGATTCGAAAAAAGAATATGTACAAGATATTCCAGAAACGCAACTTGCAGAAGTGATGCAAGGGGCGGATATGTTCTTGGGTCTTTCTGCAGCAGGCATTTTGACTAAAGAAATGGTCAAAGTGATGGCTGAAAATCCAATCATTTTTGCACTTGCCAATCCAGATCCAGAAATTTTACCTGAACACGCCCATGAAGTTCGCCCAGACGTAATTATGGCAACCGGTCGTTCGGATTATCCAAACCAAGTCAACAACGCGCTGTGCTTCCCGTATATTTTCCGTGGCGCATTAGATGTCGGTGCAACCACCATCAATGAAGAAATGAAAATTGCCTGTGTGCATGCCATTGCGCGTATGGCGCATGTTGAAGCAGATGCAGCTGCGTATGGCGAAAAATCGGCATCGTTTGGCCGTGACTATATTATCCCGGGCCCACTAGATCAGCGTTTAATTTTAGAAATTGCCCCTGCAGTTGCCAAAGCAGCCATGGATTCAGGCGTTGCGACACGTCCAATTACCGACTTTACTGCGTATCATCAACAATTGTCAGAATTTGTTTATAACTCTGCCTTTATGATGAAACCCATTTTTGCCCAAGCGAAAAGTGCGCCAAAACGTATTGCTTATGCAGAAGGTGAAGATGTTCGTGTGTTACGTGCCGCACAAGTGGTGGTCGATGAAGGTTTGGCCTTCCCAATTTTGGTGGGTCGTACCCATATTATTGAAGCCAATATTCAAAAACTTGGCTTGCGCTTAGTCAATGGTCAAAATATTGAAATTGTTGATCAAGAAAATCATCCTGATTATCAAAAATTTGCCGATGAATATTACAACATCATGCAGCGCAAAGGGGTCACTCCTGAATATGCGCAGCGTGAAGCACGTCGTCGCTCAACCTTAATTGCCAGCATGTTGGTTAAATTTGGTCAAGCCGATGGAATGTTGTGTGGAACCTATTCAAGTTACGACATCCATTTAGACTTTGTTAAAAATGTGATTGGTTTGCAAGAAGGCCGCAACACGTTCTTTACTTTAAATGCCTTAATGCTTGAAGATCGTAACTTGTTTATTGCCGACACCTATGTCAACACCAATCCAACGGCGCAACAATTGGCTGAAATGACCATTTTAGCAGCTCAAGAAGTGCGTCGTTTCGGTATTGAACCACGTGTTGCATTGTTGTCGCATTCAAGCTTTGGTAGTAATGAATTCGATCCAAGCGCGCAAAAAATGCGTGAAGTGTATCGCTTGCTTGCAGAACAAGCACCTGAACTTGCGGTTGAAGGCGAAATGCACGGTGATGCAGCATTAGACGAAGGTATCCGTCAATTTGCATTCCCAAATTCACGCTTTAAAGGTTCAGCAAACTTATTAATTATGCCAAACCTAGACGCTGCAAATATTTCCTTTAACTTGTTAAAGTCAACTTCAGGCAATAACGTGACCATTGGACCTATTTTATTAGGCGCGGCAAAACCTGTACATATTTTAACACCAACCACAACGACCCGTCGTTTGGTGAATATGACTGCATTAACTGTGGCTGAAATCCAACAGGAACAACAAGCTTAACATTGCACAAATGCACACTGAACAGGCTTGTGTAAACCTCTATTCTGTAGCATGATTGCCTTCAGAATAGAGGTTTTTTCATGCGTATTTATTTAGTCGGTGGAGCAGTTCGAGATCAACTGCTAGGACACCCCTATCACGAAAAGGATTATGTGGTTGTTGGTGCAACGCCTGAGCAGTTATTGGCTCAAGGCTATCAACCTGTGGGAAAAGATTTTCCCGTATTTTTGCATCCTGAAACCAAAGAAGAATATGCCCTTGCACGCACCGAACGTAAACAAGGTGTGGGCTACCATGGTTTTGAGTTTTACACCGCACCTGAAATTACACTCGAACAAGATTTAATTCGCCGCGACTTAACTATTAATGCCATTGCGCAAGATGAACACGGCACAATTTACGACCCTTACCACGGCACACAAGATTTAAAACACAAAGTTTTACGCCATGTGTCGGATGCCTTTATTGAAGATCCTTTACGTGTATTACGTGTTGCCCGTTTTGCAGCGCGCTATTCTGAGTATGGCTTTACCATTGCCGATGAAACGCTTGAATTGATGCGAAGCCTTGCGCATTCAGGCGAATTGAATAGCTTAACCCCTGAACGGATTTGGAAAGAAACATCACGCGCCTTAATGGAAAAAAATGCCGATGTTTACTTTAAGGTTTTACGCGAATGTGATGCTTTAAAGGTACTTTTCCCTGAAATTGATGCTTTATTTGGCGTACCACAACGGCCTGAATTTCATCCTGAAATTGATTGTGGCATTCACACATTATTGTCGTTACGTCAAGCTTGCCAAGAAAATTATAGCTTAGATGTCCGCTTTGCAGTTTTAGTGCACGACTTAGGCAAAGCACTCACCCCTGCCGATGTTTTACCACGACACATTCTGCATGAAGAACGTGGCATTGCGCCTGTAACCGCATTGTCAGATCGCTTAAAAGTGCCTGCGCAAACCAAGCAGTTGGCCTTAGCGGTGTGTAAAGAACACTTAAAGTGCCATCAAGCACTCAAACTCAAAGCTGGAACGTTATGGCGTTTATTGCAACGATTGGATGTCCTGCGCCGACCTGAACGCGTTGAAGCTTTTATTCAGGCTTGCCAATGTGACGCACGAGGTCGTTTAGGCTTAGAGCATCGCCCTTATCCACAAGCCAATTATTTGTATAAAGCCATTGAATGCGTGCGTAGCATTAAAGCCCAAGATTTACCCAGCGATATTAAAGGCCCAGATATTGGCGAGATGCTGATTCAACGACGCATTGAAGCTTTGGCTCTGCTTAAACAACAAGCACAATGGCATGAACATTGTTAATTAAAATGATGCGTCATACCGCAATATGACGCATGTTGTTATGCAATAGATGCAGGGAATGTGATCACTTTTTCAAGCTGTAGCTGATGTTGTGCCACCATTAACAAACGATCAATCCCCAAAGCAATACCTGAACACGCAGGCATATTGGGTAACGCAGCCAGCAAATATTCGTCCAACGGCATAACATGTAAACCAAGCTTTTCTCGCTCTACATTGTCTGCGTCAAAACGACTGCGTAACACCGCAGCATCGACCAATTCATCGTACGCATTGGCAAGTTCTAAACCTTCAATATACACCTCAAAGCGTGCGGCAACCCATTCACCATCTTCATCTTGTTTGGTTTTTGCAAGCGACGCCATTTCGGGCGGAAAATCGGTTAAAAACACTGGCGCATCAAAGCCTAAACTCGGCTCTACAAAATGGGAAAACAGTAAATCTATATAACCCAAACGATCATCACCTAAATCTAAGTTTAACCCCACGCGATGCGCGGCATCTTTAAGCTGTTTGAGCGTTGCTTGTAAAGGATTTAAATCTAAACGATCCATAAAGGCATGTTTATAGCTCAGCACTACAGGCCGCAGCTCGCCAAAGCGTTCAGCCAAAGTCAGATTCAGTAAATCTGCGGTTTCATGCATTAAATCTTGCAAGCTAAAATTCGGTCGATACCATTCCAACATGGTAAATTCACTGTTGTGTTTTCGTCCGTGTTCATCATCACGAAAAACTTTACATATTTGATAAATAGGCCCACTGCCACTGGCAAGTAAGCGTTTCATGGCAAATTCAGGTGAAGTTTGCAAATAATGGGTTTGTTTTTTGCCTTGCAGATGGCGCTGCGCCTGTACAGAAGCCAAATGCACATCGGTCACCCCTGCTTGTGACAAAATTGGCGTTTCAACTTCAAGCACATCTCGCTTTGCAAAAAATTGCCGAATCTGCTGATACAACTTGGCGCGGGCTTTTAATGCATTTAAGTCACAGCTGGGTTGATAGCTCATCATGCAGTTGGCCCTCCATGCGCGGCCCACTCACGGCGTAGCGGATAATGCTTGCGCAAAGCATCAAAAGATAGCTGATCCACAAAGCCATGGTTTAAACACGCACGTAAATTGGCATCGTCTTGGCGAATATCATAAATTTGACTGAGATGATCTGCGAGCGCTTGTTTTAGTGGCAACTGAGAAAAATAATCCTCACCCACAGGCAGTTGGGTACGAAAATCTTTGCTTGGACTTTTTGCAAGATATTCACATAAAGCCTGATAAATCATTTGTGTCCCACGCGCCTTACCTTCTAAACTGTAACCAGCAATATGCGGTGTGACCAAATACACTAGCTCTAACAGTTCTTCTGAAATGCGAGGTTCATGCTCGAATACGTCTAGCACCACTTTACGCCCCGTTTGTAAAATATCAGCAATTAAAGCAGCTTCTTCAATCACTGCACCACGCGAACTATTAATTAAAATGGTGCTTGGCGCTAGGCTGGCCAAACGCTGCGCATTGAATAAATGATAGGTTGGGTATTCGCCAATGTGCGTTAAAGGAACGTGTAAAGATATGGCATGGGCTTGCTTGCATAGCTCAGACCAAGACACTTGGGTAATCGCATCTTGCTGCACAAAAGGGTCATAACCAATGACTTGCCAACCTAAAAGCTGTGCCATTTTTGCAAGTCTGCGACCAACATTGCCTAGCCCAACAATGCCTAAAGTAAAGCTTGAATTGGCATGCAGCAGTTCTGGTTGAACATGCAATAACGCCGCAATGACATATTCGGCAACCGCTTGTGCATTACAGCCTGCGGCATTGGCCCACGTAATTTTTTCTTGTTGTAAATAATTTAAATCGAGATGGTCGGTGCCGATGGTCGCACTGCCCACAAAACCAACTGGTGTATGTTCTAATAAGGCTTGGTTCACTTGCGTGACCGAACGAACACACAGCACATCGCAGTGTTTTAAATCTGCTTGAGTGAGTGTCCGTCCGGATTTTGTTTCAACTTCCGCCAAATCGGCAAAAAAATAGTCTGTAAACGCAAGGTTTTCATCTGCAACAATTTTCATCCGCTATTTACCGTAACTTTAATGTTCAGCATCATAACCGTTCAGAGAAAATTGCGCTATCTTGCACAACCTAACTTAGGTTAAGCCACTACATTTTGTGGCTGACCTGCAACAAAAGCATTCACGTTGTTTTGTAAAATATCAAATAAACGTTGCTGTGCTTCGTCAGTTGCCCACGCTACATGACCAGTCAGCATCACATTCGGATGTTTTTGTTGTAACACAACCAATGGATGATCGACCGGTGGTGGTTCTTGGTCTAAAACATCCGCGCCGTAACCCGCCAAATGCCCAGACTCAATTGCAGCAATCACCGCATCTTGATCGACCAAACCACCACGACCCACATTAATTAATAGGCTGCCTGCTTTCATTTTGGCAAGTACATCTGCATTAATAAACTGGCGTGTTTCGGCATTTAATTCGCAGTGTAGCGATAAAATATCAGCTTGCGCCAATGCGTCATCAAAAGGCACATAGCCTTCACGACATGAACGAGCTCCTTGGCGTTCGCTAAAAATGACCTGCATGCCAAAGGCTTGTGCTTTTTTCGCCAAAGATAATCCAATTTCTCCTTTGCCTAAAATAACCAAAGTTTTATTTTGCAATTCACGCATCGGCGCAGCCAAATAAAATCCACTGCTGCCCTTCGCCCAAGCATTTTGCTCAACGCCAGCCACTTGTGCAGGGAATTGCTTAATTAAATTAATCATGAAGGTAAAGGCATGTTCTGCAACTGCATCGCCCGCATACCCACGGATGTTGCATACGCGTACATCGTGCTGCTTCATTAACACTAAATCGACATGGTTATAACCTGTCGAACATAATGCCAGCAATTTTAAATTTGGATTATTTTTAAGTACCGCGTCGGTAACAATTAAGTCGCTCACAATAATAATATCTTGATCATGAACTTGCTGTTCAAATTCTTGCTGCGTCAAATATTGATGTTCGGTGTATTCCACAGGAAAATCAAAAGTAAATTTTTGATCTAACAAAACGTATTTTTCAACGCAAGTCACTTTCATTTGATTCATTACGCTATTATCCAAACGATATCTTCAAGTAAGACATCATACAATACCGATAATATAAGCAATGTAAAGTCATAAACACAGGCTTTTTGGTTTTCAATGCGCAATCGAATGTTCTGATGAAGAAGATAAAATAAGACCAGATTGCAGACAGATACTATTTAAGCGTTCATGTTCATTTTATGTATCATTTAAAATGACATAACAAAAAAACAGGTGCACATGCTCCTGTTTTTTTTAAGATAAAAGATCAATTATTGTTTAAATTTTTTAATGCTTTTAGATAAATGCGCACGCATCATTTGACGTGCCAACAAGCCATCTTTGTCAATAATCGCATTATAAATATTGACGTGGTCATGATGCACCGACTTCAAATATTCTTCACGGTTTTCGGGACTACGTTCAATGGATTTGACCCGCGCACGTGGAATAATTTTTTCGCCTAAATACTTTAAAAAATCGACAAAATATTGATTACTCGAGGCTTCAGCAATCGCAATATGAAAATCGTAATCTGCTTTGACTGTGCCATCGTTTGCGTCAGATGAAATATGTGATTCAAACTCATCTAAGGCAATTTTCATTTTATCGATATGGATTTGCTTGCGACGTTCACAGGCAAGAAAAACCGATTCCGACTCCAGACTAATACGTAATTCTAATAATGAAACAATATCGTGAATGGTTTCTAAACTGGCGTTAGACAATAAAAAGCTTTGCTCCACGGGTTGTTCTTTAACAAAAGTTCCAATACCGTGCCGAGTTTCTACATAACCTAAAGAGCGTAATTCTGTAATCGCTTCGCGAATGACTGAACGACTGACACCATATTGCTCAATCAATTCAAGTTCTGTTGGAATTTTCTCACCAACGGCAAGTGCACCTGACTGAATTTTATCAATAAATTGCTCGACAATCACCTGACTGAGCTTTTTTGTTGATCTAGATTTTGTCATACGTGACGCCATTGAATAAACTCATTAAAAGTTAGAAAAATGAATAATTTATTTTACTATAATATTTTAGTTACGTCATGAAACTTAGATTTTTTAAGCATTAAAGACGATAGATGGCAGCTTCTAATAACGTAATAAACATCAAGGATAGATTCGCTAAATAAAAAGTGGACCGATACGAAACCGATCCACTCGTATAAACCCATTTGGACTTATCTTAAACCATACGCAGGTTTAGTCCTGTGACACAGAGCCATTTACCAAACGATTGATTTTCAGTGGATTACCATCTTTTAATGCCTCAGGCAAAAGCGCCTGTGGTGTATTTTGATAGCAGACTGGACGTAAGAAGCGCTCGATGGCTCCTGTTCCAACTGAAGTACCACGCGCATCGCTGGTTGCAGGGAATGGACCACCATGTACCATCGCATCGCTGACTTCTACCCCTGTTGGGAAGCCGTTAAACAACACACGGCCAGCTTTACGGGTAAAGAGTTGCAATAATGGTGCCGCCTCATTTGCATCTGCATCATCCATAATAATGGTTGCAGTCAATTGACCTGCCAATGCTTCAATACCTTGCAACAAGGTTGCTTGATCATCTACCGCAATTACAATTGACACAGGGCCAAAAATTTCATGCTGTAATTTTGGATTACCCGAAAGTAATACGCTTTGATCTGCTTGAATTAAATGTGGTTGTGCTTGAGACACCAAGCTTGCCGCTTGACCTTGAGCAATCACTTCAAAACCAGCTTCCGCTTCAAGCGCTGCTAAACCTTGCTGATAACTTTTTAAAGTTCCTTGGTTCAACATCACTTGTGGTGCAGCTTGTGTTGTGCTTTCAACCAGTGTAGCAACAAACTGGTCAAATTCAGGGCTTTTCACACCTAAAATTAAACCCGGTTTGGTACAGAACTGACCACAACCCATGTTGAATGATGCCACAGTATCTTGTGCAATTTTTTCACCACGTGCTTTTAAGGCATTTGGTAAAACTACAACAGGATTCACACTCGACATTTCAGCAAAGAATGGAATTGGCTGTGGGCGGTTTTGTGCAAGGCTAAATAATGCCATGCCACCATCTAATGAACCGGTAAAACCAGCCGCTTGAATCAGAGGATGCTTAACTAAGTCTGCACCAACACGACTACCAAAAATCATGTTGAACGTACCGCTTGGCATTCCACAAACCACAATAGCTTGCTCAATCGCTTCTGCAACCAATTCAGCCGTGGCCATATGACCTGAATGTGCTTTAAACACGACAGGACAACCTGCAGCTAACGCCGCAACAGTATCGCCACCCGCTGTAGAAAATGCCAATGGGAAGTTACTTGCACCGAACACCGCTACAGGACCAACACCCACTTTATATTGACGCAAATCTACACGCGGTAAAGGTTTACGCTCAGGCAATGCAGTATCAATACGCGCACCATAAAAATCGCCACGGCGCAGCAGTTGAGCAAACAAACGTAGCTGTCCAGTCACGCGGCCAGTTTCGCCTTGCAAACGTGGCAAAGGCAAGCCTGTTTCTAAAGAAGCAACTTCTTGTAATTTCGGACCAAGCGCTTCAATTTGCACTGCAATTTCTTCTAAAAATTCGGCACGTTGCTGCTGTGTCGTATTTTGATAAGTTAAAAATGCCTGATGTGCCGCTTCAGCTGCTTGGTTTACCTCTTCTAAAGTCGCTTGACTAAACAGATAACCTGTTGGTTGATAATCTGTTGCATTAATACTTTCTAAAGCAGGTGCATGGGTCGCAACGCGCGAACCATTAATAAACTGTTGACCATTGTTCTGGCTCATCTTTGCCTTCCTTTATCGAGTGATGGACTTATTGTGGACCTAAAGTCGCAATAAGCTCAGCTAAATCTTGGTAATCTTGTGGCGTCATGTCACTTAATGGCGGACGTACTGGACCTGCATCATGACCTACAATTTTTGCACCCGCTTTGATCATACTTACAGCATAACCTGATTTACGATCACGGATTTTAATTAACGGCAAGAAGAAGTCTTTGATGAGGCGTTCAGTCGTTGCATGATCTTCACTGCGAATAGCGTTATAAAACTCCATTGCCGTTTTTGGCATAAAGTTAAACACTGCAGATGAATATACAGGACAACCTAACGCTTTGTAAGGTGCAGCAAAAATTTCAGCGGTTGGTAACCCACCCAAGTAAGACAGACGATCACCAAACGTGCGTGTAACCGCAGTCATCATGTCAATTTGACCTGAACTGTCTTTAAAACCGATCAGGTTCGGACACATTTCAGTTAATTTTGCAATTGAATCAACATTCAATCTAGACACACTACGGTTGTAGAAGATCACACCAAAATCTACAGAGTCACACACTTGACGTACGTGTTCGATAATACCCTCTTGACTACCTTCAGTTAAGTAGTGTGGCATCAATAGAATACCGTGAGCACCTAAACGCTCTGCTTCTTGTGCATGTGCAATTGCTTGACGTGTTGGACCACCCGCACCGGCAATAATTGGCACTGTACCTTTACAGGTATCGACAGCAGTTTTAATAATTTGTGAGTATTCTTCGCCCACTAAAGAGAAGTATTCACCTGTACCACCGGCAGCAAACAATGCACTTGCGCCATAAGGAGCAAGCCATTCAAGGCGTTTTTGATACGATTTAGCGTTGAAATCGCCATTTTGATCAAAGTCGGTAACTGGGAATGAGAGTAAACCGTCAGATACAATTTTTTTTAGTTCAAGAGCGTCCATGATATTGCTTTCCTCAATGAAAAAGTGCTTGTTATAAGACATCATATCTCATTATTTTGTGATTGCAACCCTTTTATTCCTAATTTTTCAAGCATACTCGACTATAGTCTTATATGCACACATAAGATTAAACCAATCAAAATAAAAAACATATAAAACAATTATTTATAAAAAAACCACTAAGCATATTTTTTATTAAATCATATTGAGTTCAATATACAATTTGTATATCCTAATCATAGGACATCATACATCTAATGATATAAAGGAAAATATCATGAAAATAAGAGGACTCCGTTGGTGGATGATCGGCTTAGTTACGCTAGGCTTAGTCACCAACTATTTAGCACGCAACACCCTGTCTGTATCTGCTGCAGACATGATGGTTGATCTGAACGTTTCCACACAACAATATGCCTATATCGTCACCGCATGGCAGCTTTGTTATGCCTTTATGCAACCGATTGCAGGTTGGATTGTCGACTTTTTGGGGACAAAAGCCGGTTTTGCAATTTTTGCTTTTGCTTGGTCTATTGTGTGTATGTTGCCAAGTTTGGCAACGTCTTGGCAAGGTTTCGCATTCTTCCGTGGTTTACTGGGAATTACCGAAGCAGCAGGCTTACCTGCTGGGGTAAAAACTGCCACAGAATGGTTCCCAGCCAAAGAACGTTCAGTTGCCATTGGTTGGATGAACGTGGGCGCAAGTTTTGGGGCAATGCTTGCACCGCCAATTGTGGTTTGGGCAATGTTCCATGGCGGCTGGAAAATGGCCTTTGTTGTGGTCGGGCTTATTGGGATCATTTGGTCAATTTTGTGGGTTATTTTTTACAAACACCCTCAAAAGCACCCATCTCTCAGCACCGAAGAACATCAATATATTGTTGACGGTCAAGAACAGCGTTTCCAAGACGTTGAAGAAAGCACGGATGCGCCGAAACAAAACACATGGAAAAATATTTTCAAAAACCGAAATATTTACAGTATCTTAGCGGCTCGTTTTTTAACAGAACCCGCTTGGCAAACCTTTAATGCTTGGATTCCTTTATATTTAATGACCCAACGTGGCATGAATATTAAAGAAGTGGCTATGTTTGCCTGGTTACCATTCTTAGCAGCAGACTTAGGTTGCGTACTCGGTGGTTACCTCAGCCCATTTGTAATTAAACACTTCAATGTGTCTATGGAAACTTCACGTAAAGTGGTGATGATGTTTGGTTCACTATGTATGATTGGCCCTGCATGTGTCAGCCTTGTGGCAAGCCCTTATGCAGCCATTGCATTACTCTGTGTGGGTGGTTTTGCACATCAAACCTTATCTGGCGCGCTTTATTCCATTACCTCTGACTCTTTTGGTAAAAAAGAAGTGGCAACAGCAACAGGCATTGGCGGTATGTCTGGTTATTTAGGTGCAGCAGGCTTTACCTTACTGTTTGGTTTACTTGTAACCCAAATTGGTTATGGTCCATTGTTTGCTATCCTTGCAGGCTTCGATATTTTCGCAGCAATCTTGGTTTGGTTAAGCGTAAAAAGCTTTGCTGAACTGAAAGTAGCCAAATAAATTCACGCGTCATTATTAGCATTATTAAGGAAAGTATCATGCATGCTTCAACTCATTTTCATCGAATTCTATTGACTGGTGCTGCAGGCGGTTTAGGCAAAGTTCTACGCCAACGCCTACAAAAATATGCCCAAGTCATTCGATTATCGGATATTAGCGAAATTGTCGATTTAGATGATACCAATGAAGAGATTCGCTTGTGTGATCTTTCTAGTAAACAAGCTGTACATGACTTAGTTGAAGGTGTCGATGCCATCATCCATTTTGGTGGTGTTTCTACCGAACATTCTTTTGAAGATGTGCTTGGCCCCAATATTTGTGGTACTTACCATATTTATGAAGCGGCACGTCAACATGGTGTAAAACGCGTGATTTTTGCCAGTTCAAATCATGTGATTGGTTTTCATCAACGCGGTGAAACCCTAGAAACAGATTGCTTACGTAAACCAGATGGTTACTACGGTTTATCTAAATCTTATGGGGAAGATTTAGCGACTTTTTACTGGCATCGTTACGGCATTGAAACTGTGAGTATTCGTATTGGTTCTGCATTCCCTGAACCAAACAACGCACGCATGTTATCGACATGGTTACATTATGACGATTTAGAGCAACTGATCTTTAAAAGTTTAACTGTGGCGAATGTTGGACATACCGTGGTATTTGGCGCATCGAATAATGCCAAAACGTGGTGGGATAATACTGGTGCAAGTCACTTAGGTTATCAGCCACAGCACAGTGCCGACCCTTATACGCAAGCTGTAGAAAGTCAAAATCCACCGGCTGCCGACCCCGGCATTCAATATCAAGGTGGTGGATTTACCGAAGCTGGCCCATTTGAAGATGTTCGCCATGTCAGCCCAGTTTGAGATTATTGCTAAAGCAGTCAACATGACGGGCGAAAGTCCGTCATGGTCTGCAAGCGAACAACGCTTATATTGGGTGGATATTACCGATAAAAAAGTTTATCGCTGGCATGAAACAACAGGCGTTCAGCATTGGGATACGCCGCAAATGGCAGGTTGTCTGATGCAACATGCCGATGGCAGCTTTAAACTGTTTCAAGAAGATCAAATATCAAAATTAGTCTTTCGCCAAGATGAATTGAGCATTGAAACAACGCAACAAATTCAGCACCCCCACCCTCATTTACGTTTTAACGATGGTTGTGTTGATCGCCAAGGTCGTGCATGGATTGGTTCCATGCATATCCAAAATAATGGCAGTTTGGTGGGGACACTGTATTGTGCTGAAAACGAGCAATTACATTCGCGTATAGAAGGACTTGCCACGCCAAATGGTCTGGCGTTTAGTCCAGATGGTCGCACCATGTATTTATCCGACTCGCATCCAAGTATTCAAAAAATTTGGGCTTTTGATTACGACACTGATGATGGGCAGTTATCGAATCAGCGTATTTTTGTCGATATGCAGCAATACTCAGGACGTCCTGATGGCGCAACGGTAGATACCGATGGCTGCTACTGGATTTGTGCAATTGATTCAGGCTGTGTACTGCGCTTTTCGCCACAAGGTGAATTATTAATGCAGTATCAGTTGCCGATTAGTAAACCAAGCAAATGTATTTTTGGTGGTCGCGACCTCAAAACGTTATTCGTGACTTCGTTAAAACCAGAACATGCAAATGAATTTGATGGCAGTGTATTTGCCATTCAAACGCCTTATCAAGGCATCCATGAAGCACAAGTGAAACGCTAATGTCGCCATTCATTCAACTCCAAGACCAATACACGAAGCTTACCATTGCCCCCGAACTTGGTGGGGCAATCACCCGTTGGCAACGTGTAGAGGATGGATTTGATTTACTGCGCCCATTAACGCTTGAACACCTCATTCAATCGACTGTAACTGCGCGGCAATCGGCTGCATTTGCACTGATTCCATGGTCAAATCGTATTGCTCAAGGTGGTACAAACACGCCAAATGGATGGTTTGAATTACCTGCAAATACCATAGACTCTGCGTTTGCCATGCATGGCAGCACGTGGCAACAGGCGTGGCAAGTGCTTGAACAAGATCAACATCATCTGCGTTTGGTCTGTGAAAGTAAGTCCCCTGTTCATCTTCGGGTCGAACAACAAATTCAATTACACGATGGTTGCTTAACGCTAAATTTTCATCTCACACATTTAGATGAACGACCATTCCTACATGGTTATGGCTGGCATCCATTTTTTTATCGCAATGAATACACTCAACTTCAAAGCCAAGTTGGTCAGATGTGGCATCGTGATGAACAAGGTTTATCTACCCATGAAGCAGATTTACCATGCGATTTAGACTTTAACACGATCCACACCCTACCCGAGCGCTTAGTCGATCATGCTTTTTCAGGTTGGCAAGGTCGCTGTCGCATTCAACAACCCGATTTAGGCTATGAACTCGAATTAACCAGCCAAGATGCTGCGTATTTAATTATGTATCTCCCGTTAAAGCAGCCATTTTTTTGTTTAGAGCCAGTCAGTCATCCTATTAATGCGCATCATTTGCCGAATCAACCTGGACTGAAATACTTAAAGCAGAATGATGAGCTGACATGGCAAGTCAAATTGCAATATAAGATCATTTCTGCATCATAATTTTAAGCATTTGACTGTACTTAAAAATAGATCACATAAAATAAAAATATTTTTTAATAGAATATTGAATCCTAAAAAATACAGTTATATGATGTCTTATGATAATAAATAAGTCTGCGTTTTAAATTAATTAAACCTTAATTTTAATACGGTAATCTTTATTATCTTTGCTAAAAAACAAGGATGCCAACTGAATTATATTTTTCAAATATCAGGTTGCAATTTGTTATTAAGGACTTAAATATCGATAAATCTATCGATATTTTTTAGCTTTTAAATAAGTTAAATCATAGACAGGAATGTTCAACATGAAATTTAATTTTATCATCCCAAGTGCATTATTTTTTATTGGTCACAGCGTATATGCTGCAAATATTTGTTCCCCTGAACCGACCAATCAGGATGCAACAGAAATTATTCAAAATGCATTGAATCATTGTCAAAATAACGTAGTTCAATTAAGAGCCGGCACATGGTTCAGCGGCCCACTCAACTTACCCAGCAACACCACGTTAAAGCTAGATAAAAACAGTGTTTTAAAAGCAAATAAACAAAAAACCTTTAAAGCTGCATATATTCAAAATGCTGCACAAGCTGGCGAAGCACTTTTATTTGCGTCACATGCACACAATATTCGCATTATGGGTGAAGGCACGATTGACGGACAAGGTCAAAGCGACTGGGCAACTGCATTACGTTTAAAAAAGCAACTGAGTCAGGGAAATTACACTGAATTTCAAAAACTGTTCCCGAATGTGCCACCTTCTAACGGCATGCCAAGACCATGGTTATTCGAGTTTGACCACGTAGAAAATTCAAGTATAGATGGGGTGAAATTTATTAATTCACCAATGTGGACTGTGGTTATTCGGAATAGTAACGACATTAAAATTAAAAATGTTTCCGTTTACAATCCACCAAGTGCGCCAAATACCGATGGCATCGATATTGTTTCATCGAAAAACATTCGATTATCGAATGTAGATATTACAACGGACGATGATAATATTGCAATTAAATCGGGATTAACCAAAACCGCATTAGGTGCAATGGGAATGAGTGAAAATATTGATATTGACCATGCGCGCATTGGTTTAGGTCATGGCTTATCGATTGGTAGTGAAACAGTTTATGGCATTCGAAATGTGAAAATTTCAAATGTTAATTTCCAAGGAACAGATAATGGTATTCGGATTAAATCTGCGCGTGACCGCGGTAATATTATAGAAAATATTTCTGCCGAAAATATTAAAATGGATCGAGTGACCTATCCAATTGTATTTACGTCTTTATACAGCAGTATGACTGGCGGATATAATAAAAACTTCCTTGTTCCAATTGCCAAACAAGCGGTGACCTCAACAACGCCAATTATGCGTAATATTAGCATTCGCCGTTTAACTGCCACAAACGCAGTGCAAGCCGGTTTAATTAGCGGCTTACCTGAATCGCCAATTCGCAATGTGTCATTACAAGATGTCCGAATTGAAGCAGATAACGGCTTACAAAACCGCTATGCAATCGGTTCACTTCGTAATGTGATGATTTTTGCAAAACACAGTGCCAGCACGCAAAATGGCCCACAGCCTAATTTAAAAGCCAATTAAATTTTTAATGACTGCGTGTGATTCAAATCAAGTAAGATTGAATCACATGTCGCCTTCAATATGAGTCAACGAATGATTTTGTCGCCCAAATGCATCTAGATCAAACAGCAACACCATGTTTTCCTTTGCATTTGAGCGGATACACCATTTTTAAGTAAAGCTATGTTTTTTGTTGGCCGCTTCAGTCATTCATCTAAAAAAAATAAGTCAGATTGCTCATTTATTTTTGCCTTTAGTATAACCTGTACGACTTTAGGCGAGATTGATAACGCATAGTTATAACCACATTTTAAAAATTAAAATAAATGCTTTAAAAACAACATAAAAACATAAAAAACCACAATTAAAAAAAGCTTAAATTTAATTTAAAATAGCGATGAAATTGCGAATTAAATAATTGCTAAAACGCACTTCATGTTATACGATGTCATACATCATAAAAGTAAAAATTTGGCTCATTTTGTCATCTTAAAAACAATGTGAACCATGCAGCTCAAGGACGAATCATGCAAAAGCCGCTTCTCATTCAAATCAAACCACAAGACAATGTTGCTATTGTTGTTAATGAAGGTGGTTTAGCGAAATCGACCTTTATTGAAGACCATAACATCACCTTAGTCGACGATGTTCCTCAGGGACATAAAGTCCTACTCAAAAGCCTAAAACAAGGCGAAGCCATTGTTCGTTATGGTGAAATTATTGGTTATGCCAATATCGACTTAAGTGTGGGCGCGTGGGTCAATGAAGCCGTTACCCAAATGCCAACAGCGCCAGAACTCGACTCACTGGAAATGGCGACCCGCCCTGCCCCGACTTTAGAACCATTAACCGGTTATACCTTTAAAGGCTATAAGAACAAAGATGGCAGCGTAGGCACCAAAAACGTGTTAGGTATTACCATCAGCGTGAACTGCGTTGAAGGCATTGTTGATTATGTGGTGAAAATTATTGAACGCGATTTACTACCAAACTATCCAAATGTAGATGGCGTGGTTGGTCTAAACCATCTTTATGGATGCGGCGTTGCAATTGATGCACCTGCGGCGATTGTCCCAATTCGCACCATTCACAACTTGGCATTGAATCCCAATTTTGGTGGTGAAATTATGGTGGTCAGTTTGGGTTGTGAAAAAATGCAACCCGAGCGTTTACTGAATATTAGCAGTGAAAACAAACGCATTCCGTTAGCAAGCGAAGATATTATTCAACTTCAAGATGAACGTCATAATGGCTTTGAAAGCATGGTGAATCACATTTTAGAAGTGGCTAAACAACATTTAGAAAAACTGAATAAACGTCAACGCGAAGAAGTCGACGCATCAAACTTAGTGGTGGGTATGCAATGTGGTGGTAGTGATGCCTTTTCTGGCGTGACATCGAATCCATCTGTCGGTTTTGCTTCAGACTTAATTGTACGTTGTGGTGGAACAGTGATGTTCTCTGAAGTGACTGAGGTTCGTGATGGTATTCACCTACTCACGCCTCGCGCAGCGACTAAAGAAGTCGCGCAAGACTTAATTCGTGAAATGAAATGGTATGATGACTATTTAGCTGCAGGCCAAGTGGATCGTAGTGCCAACACGACACCGGGCAATAAAAAAGGTGGCTTAAATAATATCGTAGAAAAAGCCATGGGTTCGATTGCTAAATCTGGAACTTCAGCAATTGTTGAGGTGCTCTCTCCTGGGCAAAAGCCAACCAAAAAAGGGTTAATTTTTGCAGCGACCCCTTCAAGCGATTTTATTTGTGGTACCCAGCAAATGGCGTCAGGCATTACCGTACAAGTCTTTACCACTGGACGTGGTACACCTTATGGCTTGGCCGCTGTTCCAGTCATTAAAATGGCCAGCCGCAACACCATTGCAAACCGTTGGTATGACTTAATTGATATCAGCGCGGGCGATATCGCGATTGGTGAAAAAACCATTGAAGATGTTGGTTGGGAATTATTTAAAATGATTTTACGTGTGGCCAGTGGCGAGCAGCTTACATGGTCAGACCGTTGGGGCATTAACAACTCATTAGCGGTTTTTAACCCGGCGCCTGTGACCTAAAATATCAGTTTGAATGGGTAACTGCCACACCTTCTAGATGAACTAGAGAGTGTGGCTTTTTATTTATCTCGATCACAAAAAATGGCTGATTTTATCTATCACATGTCAGTCGTCTAATTTCTTGAGCTAATTTTCACTCAATCTGAGAATTGCTGTTAGACTATAGTCGTCTTCCTATTCTTACTTTTTTATTATGCAAAGTATTGCACCAACCCAAGAAAACTCGGTTACCAAAGCGTTGTTGTGTTTAATGACCTCAGCCTTTTTGTTTTCTATTATGGGCGTTTGCATCCGTTTCGCATCTCATACTGTCGATAATGCAACCATCGTCTTCTTTCGTAATGCCGTTGGTTTGTTTATTTTTATTCCAATGCTGCTCAAACAAGGCTTAAGCTTTGTTAAAACCAATAAACTGTGGATGCATACTTGGCGTAGTCTGGTCGGGCTGACGGCAATGTATGGTTTTTTCTATGCCATTGCCAATTTAAAACTCTCCAATGCCATGGTGTTTAGTTATTCTTCGCCTATTTTTATTCCCTTAATTGCTTGGTTATTCTTAAAAGAGCGCATCACTAAATCTATGATTTTTGCTGCAGCCATTGGTTTAGTTGGCGTATTGTTTGTCGCAAAACCCGATCAAGGGATGTTTAATGCCTTATCTTTTATTGGTTTAGGTGCATGCTTCTTGTCTGCAATGGCTTTTGTTACGGTTCGCGCACTGACCAACACCGAACCACCCGAACGAATCGTTTTTTATTTTTGTATTTTTGGAACGATTATTTCCGCAATTCCAATGTATTGGCATTGGCGCGTGTTTACCGAAGGCGAATTGTGCTTATTAATTGCCGCCGGTATTTTAGCCAATATTAGCCAATTATTTATGTCTTATGCATATAGCCTCGCACCTGCCGGACAAATTGGCCCAATGAATTATATTGCGATTGTTTTTGCCGGAATTTGGGGCTTTATTTTTTGGCATGAACTACCAGATACCTTTAGTATTATTGGCATTCTAATTATTATTTTTGCAATTGTGCTGTGTAATCCTGCCATTCAAAAAAGATTTTTTTCTTAATTCCCTAGATAAAACCCGCACAAAGATGCGGGTTTTATCTATAAATAATAAGAAGATAGAAAGATATAATTTAGAGAAGATGAATTTTAGCGTTTTAGGCGCAAATATCTTTTAAATCTTTTCTCGAAATCGTTCATTATACTGATCAACACTGGTAATAAGGTTAATGTGAAGATGGTGGCCGCAACCAGCCCGCCAATCATGGCATAAGCCATCGGCCCCCAAAATACTTGCCTAGAAATTGGAATCATCCCCAATATGGCCGCACATGCGGTAAGTAAAATTGGACGACAACGATGCAATGCTGCCATTTTAATGGCTTGTTCAAGTACAACGCCTTGCTGTAAATGTCGGTCGATCTCACTAATTAAAATTACGGCATTCCGAATAATCATGCCACTAAGCGCAATAATGCCTAGCAAGGCCACAAAACCCATCGGTGTTGCGGTTGGCAACATTGCCATCACCACACCAATTAATCCAAATGGTGTAATAACAACGGCCTGTATGACTTTAGAAAATTGCTGTAATTGAATAAACAGTAAAATTAACATCAAAACTATCGTTATGGGTAAAATGGCAAATACTGAAGCATTGCCTTTTTCTGATTCGGCAACACTGCCTTTTTCTTCAATGGAATAACCAGCAGGTAAATGCGCACGCAGTTTTTCGACTTGGTTGGCAAATTTTTTCGACACAGTCTCAGCATTTAAATTCGTAGCAATATCGCTTTGCACCATAATAAATGGTAGGCGTTGTCTGCGCCAAATAATAGGATCATCCATGCCCCATTCAATTTGAGCCACCTGTTGTAAAGGAATTTTTTCGCCAGTCGCGTTGGTTAATTTCAGCTGTTTTAAAATTTCAGGTTGCTGCTCAGACTGCGCATCTGCTTTAAGCACCACGTCAATTAAATGTGTCCCCTGCCGTAATTGTGTAACCAATTGCCCTGAAAAAATAGTTGCCAGTTGTGACGTGATTTGTTCAGTACTTAACCCTGCGGCACGTGCTTGAATTTGATTAATATTGATATGAATCTGCCGTTGTGGTTCTCCTGAGGTCATATTCACTTCTCGGCTTTCAGGCTGCCGACTTAATTGCCCTGCAAGTTCACTGGCAATTGCTCTAACTGTATTCATATTTTCACCAGTGACCCGATATTTAATCGGCCAGCCAACAGGAGGCCCAAGTTCCAAAGGCGAAATACGCGTAATCAACTGGGGAAATTGTTGCGAAATGGTTTTTTGTAGCCATTGCTGTAATTTTTGACGAGATTCGAAATCCTTCGCAACAATTACCAATTGTGCAATGTTTTCATTGTCTAAAAGCACATCCATTGGCAGATAAAAACGCACCGCGCCCGAACCAATATAACTTGAATAATGATCAATTTCTGTACGCCCTTGTAAAAGATGCTCCAAACGCTGCACTTGTTCTTTAGTGGCTTGCTGGGTTGCATTTTGCGCTAAGGTTAAACTCACCAATAATTCAGACCGATCTGATGTCGGGAAAAACTCGCCTTTAAGTTGCGTTACGCCCAATAAGGCAAAAATTAACAACGCCAATGAGAGCAGCACTGCCCGCATTTTATGCTTCAATGCCGATGCTAAAATGTGCGCATAGCTTTTATAAAACCAATTATTATGTTGATGAGATGATGCCGAAAATTGCACTTTACGCATCATCCACGTTCCACACAGCGGTGAAAATAAGATGGCAACAAGCCACGAACTCAGTAATGCAATTAAAATAACCACGAACATCGAATAACAATATTCTCCAGCACTGGATGCAGCAAAACCAACCGGAATAAATCCACAAATCATCACTAATGTGCCAGTCAGCATTGGAAAAGCCGTGGTTTTAAATGCTGTTGTTGCGGCAATACGCAGAGTTTGTCCTTTTTCAAGCTCGGACACCATCGTTTCAACCGTAATCATGGCATCATCGACCAATAAACCTAAGGCGATAATCAGCGCACCCAAAGAAATGCGCTGTAAGCCAATGCCGGTCAAATACATGCCTAAAAAGGTCAATGCCAAAACCAATGGAATGGCAACAGCAACCACAAAACCGGGGCGTAAACCTAAAGAAAGAAATGAAACGGCAATCACAATCATCAAGGCTTCAAGCAACACTTGCAAAAATTCACCTACCGCGCTGTGCACAATTTGAGACTGATCGGCAACTTTGACCATATCCATTCCAACGGGCAATTGCTGTTGAATCTGTTGCATTGCTTGATTAACATCTTCACCAAACTTTAAAATATTGCCACCTTTGGCCATAGCGATTGCAAGCCCCATTGCCGGCTGACCATTGACATGAAATTCAGGTTGCGGTGGTGATTGACGTTCAACTGCAATATTGGCGATATCCGTCAATGCAATAAATTGCGAGCCAATATGTAAAACCAGGTGTTTTAAATCATCTTCATTTTTAAACGCGCCCGAAACCTGTAATTCCATCTGATCTTGACGGGTACGTAATGGAGCAATGGGGACGACACTGTTTTGCGCTTGAATGGCTTTCACCACATTCTCTAGATCTAAGCCCAAACTGGCAATTTTCTGCGGTGAAAAACGTAGAACAATTTGTGAATCTTGCACGCCAAGCACACTAATTTTGCCCATATTCGGAATAGATTGCAGACGTTGTTTGATTTGATCGAGCTTGTCTTGCAGCTGAATATTGGAAAAACCACGGTCGGCCACAAAACCATAAATGGTGCCAAAAGTATCATCGAATTCATCATTCACCATGGGGCCTTGCACATCTTGCGGTAGATTCACACGTACATCATCCATTTGATGGCGAAGCTTATTCCATAGCAAAGGCACCTGATTCGGCGGCGTATCGTCACGTAAATTCACAAAAATAGTGGTTTGCCCAGAACGGGTATAACTTTGCACATCATCCAAATCAGGTAAATCTTGAATTTTTTGTTCTAAACGATTGGTAACCAGATTTACCATGTCCTGATTATTGGCACCCGACCAACGTGCAGAAACCACCGCAGTTTTTATGGTAAATGAAGGGTCTTCATCTCTAGATAAATGTTGATAAGCCCATCCGCCGGCAAGCATAATCATCAACATCAAAAAAATCATGAATTGTTGATGCTGAATCGCCCAATCGGATAAATTAAAGCTGCGCAGTGGCATGTTAGATTTCATTGATTTGCCTCCTGCAAAGCGACTTTTTCACCTGAAATCAATTTATTCACCCCAGCTGTTACAACACGATCACCCGAATTCAGCCCTTGACGAACGTAAATATCATCTGCGGTGTAATGATCAATCTGTATTGCACGCAACATAAGGGTCTGATTGGCATTAACCACAAAAACCGCCGCTTTTGCCCCATCGCGTGTCAGTGCAGAGGCAGGAATTTTGATGGTTTGCGGCGCCGAAAAGTCATCTGTAGTCACACTTACAGCCGAACCCAGTGCCATTTGCGCAGGTACATCAATTAAAGATAATCGTACACGCCATGTTCGTGTATCGGGGTTGGCTTGTGGACTGATGTCACGCAAGGTGGCTTTTGCGCTAATGTTTGGATCGGAAATAAGCTGAACTCGCATATTTTTAAGCTGTTGCAAACTCAAGCGCTGACTTTCAGCCACTTGCATAACCGCATCACGGGTATCATTCGATGCAATCTCAAAGGCTTGTTGTCCAGCTTCAATATCCTGCCCGACATTCACGCTACGATTTAAAATCACGCCAGATACAGGGGCAAGCAGTTGGTTATAGCCCAAATTTTGTTGTGCATTTTTCACATTGGCGAGCAAACTTTGCTGCTTCGCTTGGGCCGAATGGTAACTGGCTTGCGCTTGATCTAATTCAGCTACTGAAATTGCACCAGTGTTGGCAAGTGCCTGCATTCTTTGTAAATTGCTTTTGCTGAGTTGGGTTGCAGTTTGAGCATCGGCCCAATTTTCACGCAGACTCTCTAGCTGATTTTTGCTTTCTGCATCATCTAAAGTGGCCAAAACCTGACCTGCTTTAACCTGATCGCCAATATCAGCATGAACTTGTAGTACCCGACCACCCAAACGAAAAGCCAGCAAGGTGTCAGTATGGGCAACAACTTCACCGATATATTGCGTTTGCGCTGTTTCGGTGTTCACTTTGGCAATGATGGTTTGTACTGGTCGTGGCTGTGGTGGTTCAGGCTTTTGTTGTGAACATGCGCTAATATGTAAGACCATCGCCACCGATAGCCCAATTTGACGCAGTGTTTTTGTTAATCGGGAAAAATCAAATGGCCTTTGGCAAGCCAAGGAATAAAATAACAACATAGATCACAACTCAAATCTGATGTTGTTATTACAGCAAGGCTAAATCGAGAGATATCCAATAATTTATCAAGATATTGTCAATTGCCTTGCTCAAAATCTATTTTTCTCACTATTTTTATTGAGGCTTAAACGAAATAATAATCCACCTTCTGGATGATTTTTCACGCTTAAACGTCCCTGATGCGCTTCAGCAATGGCTTTGGCAATAGATAAGCCCAAACCACTGCCGCCCGAATGGCGCGCACGGGAATGCTCTGCACGAGTAAAACGCTGAAAGATTTGTAGCAAAAATTCTTCCGAAACGCCTGCGCCATAATCTCGAAATTCTAAAGTCACTTCGTTAAATGTTTCGGTCGCTTGTATGCTCATCTTTTTTCCTTCGGCAGCGTAACGCAAGCTGTTTTCTAGCAAAATGCTGATGAGTTGACCCAACCGGAAGGGATCGGCACTGACATAAAGTACAGGATTGATAGCATTGTGAATAACAAAGTCCAATTGCAAACAATCGGGTTGTAACCAGTTCATGCGTTCCGCCAAAATGTCATGCAAACAACAGGATTGTAGATTCAAACTTAATTGATTGGCATCGACAAGGGATAAAAAATGTAAGTCACCAATCAACTGATTTAAATGCTGCATCTGCCGCATTAATAAATCTAGTTGCTGCGGTTCTAGCGGAAACACACCATCGCGCATGCCTTGTAAACGGCCAATTGCTGCGGTAAGTGGTGAACGTAATTCATGTGCAAGCGCCACATGCGAATGGCGTAATTCTTTTTCATAGCGCGCCAACTGCTGCGCCATCGTATTAAAATCATGTGTTAATTGCAGTAATTCCTCTGGCGCTGCTTTTTCTTGCGGTGCAACCACGGAGAACTGCCCTTCACTCACCGACTGCGCCGCTTGTGCAAGATGACTAAATTGAAGCGCTAAAGGTCGTGCTGCGCGAAGGCCTAAAATCACCATGACAGGAATCACCACAATGACCAAGATTGCCAATAAAGTCCAATCGGTTGAGTTAATAGAAGGATCTGAAAAAGCAGGCCCAAACCAAGTATCGACCAAATAGTGAAACCGCGGCGAATCTGTCCCTGAATGATGACGTAAATATAAAAATTCTTGTTGAGTTGCCGCTGGCATTTGCCTGAGCACCCACCAATTTAAAAGGTAATAGCGCAACCACATGCACAGTGCAATCAGCACGATACTACCAATTGCCAACGAAAGAATCCGTAGGCTAAACCAGCGCCATAAACTGTGTGGCTTGGTATGATTCATGGCGATGCAAACCGATAACCAATGCCACGAACATTAATCACCACGCCAAGCAAGCCTGCGCTTTCCAGTTTTTTTCTTAAATTATAAATATGTGTATCGACCACGCGCTCAAGTGCATTGCTTTCAGGTGAACAAACTTCTAAAAGTTCAAATCGGGTAAATACTTTGAGTGGCGAACGCACCAAACTGGTCAGTAACTGAAATTCGGTTGGGGTTAAATCGAGAAGATGGCGTGTCATCTCATTTTCAATTATGGCGGTCATGGCCACACCATCAACACTTAGGTTTTGATATTTTAAAATTTCAGCACTATCCCGCACGGGCTTTAAACGCCGCAAAACAGCCTGTACACGTGCCATCACCTCGCCGGGATGATATGGCTTGACCACATAATCGTCTGCACCATAACGAAGTGCGCCAATCTTATCGCTGGCATCACCCATTGCTGTGAGCATAATTACAGGGATATCGGTCTTTCTGCGTAGCATTGAGAGAACTTCTGTGCCATTCATCAGCGGTAGCATAACATCGAGCAAGACGATACTCGGTTTCATCCGCAAAGCCATATCTAGGCCTTTTTTACCATCGTAGGCAATCAATACATCAAAATTTTCACGTCTTAAATATGCTTCAAGAATACTGGCCGCATCCTGATCATCTTCAATGATTAATGCTGTTTCTTTATTCACTTTGATTGCCTTGACACATTCTTGAATATTTCCTGAATGTCTATTGATACACAACAGATAAAGTTATTTAAATTGATAAAACTATAGCAACCTGTTGAACTCAGGTGAAGAGGAACTTAATGCAATTTCAACCACAAATCTACTGTTTTGTACTGAGCATAATTTTCTGCTCACTCTCAAATGCACAAGATACTCAACAAAGCGATGCAGATGCCGATCAATCTCCCAATCTAGTTGGCGTGGTTGTTCAAAATTCACCGCGTTATTCGGGAAGTAAAGATGACTATTATCAAATACTTCCACTTATTCAATATCGCTATAAAGCCTTTTTTGTCGATACGCAAAAAGGCATTGGCTACGATTTACCAGCCAGTAATGGGCTGTATTTAGAACATAGTTTAGGTTACGACCTTGGACGTGATGATAAAAACTCGAGCTGGAGAGAGGGTTCAAACCGACTAAAAGGTTTGGGGCAGATTAAAACCAGTCTAAATACTGCAATTGCGGTGGGTTGGCAAATTCGTCCGTGGCTGATTCCAGAAGTTAAAGTGACACTACCACTCACACACAACCAAGGTTCACAACTTCAAGCATCGCTAACGGTGGTTCCGCTTCAGACCAAACACAATACCGTGGTATTACAAGGCACAATACGCGCTGCGGATGCACGTTATATCAATACACATTATGGCGTTACGCCACAGCAAAGTGAGGCCAGTGGCTTTTCAAGCTATCACACTTCAAGTGGGCTGATAGATTCCGAGCTGAATCTGAATTGGATTCACCAATTTAATGCAGATTGGGGAATTTTTACAGGCGTGACTTATTTAAGGTTAGCAGACCATATTCAAGCCAGCCCGATTATTCAACAGCGCAATCAACTGATTTCAAATATTGGTTTGAATTATAGTTTTTAGATTGAGCTAATTTTAGATCATCATCTTCATAAAACTGGCGTTATATTGAAATAAGACATACTGAAGAATACACATTTTAAGTGGATGAATTCTAGATCATTCATTCACTTGAACACTCACGCAACACTAAAACCAATTAATTTCAAACACTTAATTAATAGATGTTTCAAATCATCTTTGAACCTGACCATACTCAGTCAAGGAGAATTTTTGAAGGTTCAACGTCACGATAATGCAAATTATTTTTCACCAACTGGCGGGGCAAATTTATCTGTTGGGTAATTCTTTAACTGATCAATTACTAACGGAAGATCATGCTTTATTACTTCATATTCTTCCTCAGGTAAATTATAAGCTGCATTATATCTATCTAAATCAAACCATTCTAAAACTTGCATGGCTAAAGGTTGAAAATCTGATGGAAGATAGTCATGTGCTAAAAGAAATTTTGACCATACTAACCAAGCAATTGGTAATCGGCAAGCATACTTGGTTAAGTTTTCCATCTGGTTATTAGACCCATAAAACCAATATTTAATATGCTTGTGCGCATCTTTTGATAATCTTTTTTTAAACAGTCTAGCATCAACAT
The DNA here is from genome assembly GCF_035615615.1 of Acinetobacter sp. MD2(2019). Lineage (NCBI taxonomy): Bacteria > Pseudomonadati > Pseudomonadota > Gammaproteobacteria > Moraxellales > Moraxellaceae > Acinetobacter > Acinetobacter sp. MD2(2019). Next base: position 101,556 of record NZ_VTDU01000010.1, read on the forward strand.
ACATATATAAATCATCTAAATATCCTGTATATACTCCCCCATATTCTTCATCTATTAAACTGATATCTATTTCACATTGTATATAAACATTTTCATACAACACTTGAGTCAATTCAAAATCCTTAAACATTATTTATTCCCTATATTAAAAGTTGAAGAAGTACGAAACTGGCTTAGAATTTAATTTTTTACTACATCATGATTTCTTTGTTTCTAGTTATTTCAACACTAAATCTATTGAATCGACAATTTAGAATGGTAATGCTCCCGCAAATTAAGCGAGTTTAAAAGTAGAAAATCGATTAACCTTTGTCCAAGGAGATTTTCTATGAAAACATCAAAATATTCAGACAGTTTAATCATGAGTATTTTAAAACAAGCTGAATCTGGCACGCCTGTACCGAATCTTTGTCGTGAACACGGTATGAGTACGGCAACGTTCTACAAATG